>NZ_JBXXZH010000006.1:0-90430 GCF_059640475.1 Calothrix sp. CBUCES-K 9914 | reverse complement strand
AGCACTCATTACTCAGCACTTAGGAGTTATAACTTGATTTAACCACTCAGCACTCAGCACTCATTACTCAGCACTTAGGAGTTATAACTTGATTTAACCACTCAGCACTCAGCACTCAAAACTCAGCACTTTTGTATAGAATAGGGAGTGCTGTCAAAAATTTAATTTCCAGACTGTAATGGCAAAAAAGAGTATGATTGAGCGCGAGAAAAAACGCGCGAAAATGGTTGAGAAGTATGCTGCAAAGCGTGAAGCTTTACTCGACGAGTTCAGAATTACCGAAAATCCGCTGCAAAAGCTGGAAATTCACCGTAAAATTCAGCAATTACCCCGTAATAGCGCACCAACCCGTCAGCACAACCGCTGCTGGGTAACTGGTCGTCCTAGAGGCTATTACCGTGACTTTGGTCTATCCCGTAACGTATTACGCGAGTGGGCACACCAAGGTTTACTACCAGGTGTCGTCAAGTCTAGTTGGTAAAAGAGTAAAAAGTGCGCTCGTGCGCTCGTGCTAAGTTTTAACTTCGCTCTTCTACTCAGCACTCATAACTCAGCACGAGCGCACTCTTATTGTTCACAACACTTATTATCTATACCCAAACTTTCAAGGAGAATGTCACTAACTGCATTAGCAATAGCAAATTCTCCATAAAAGCTTTTAGAAAAATCAAACGCTTGCATCTCGGTTACAATTGCTATGACTAGCGAACCGAGGTCATTCTCTCCTTCCATACGCTGGCGTACAAAGATTTGCGCCGCGCGTTCCGCAATTTGCTCATTCACCGCTTCAGGGATAAACTGACTATCTAGCCAGGAATGTAAATTTTTTTGCAGCCATCTACCTTCTTGTACTGGGTCAGAAGCTGGTAATAATGTTATAGCTGGAATTGGTTCTGTCATAAAGTTTATAAAAAGTTAGTTGCTAATCCAAAACTTGCCAAAAACTTGCCAAAAACTTTTATTACAAAAATGTCAAGATATTTAATGATATAAAGTATACAAGCCCAAACCTTAAATACTTAGGATTTAAGAATTCTTAATAATTGTCAATCATTTTTTGCTACTTTTATGCAATATGACGTTGCTAGTATTGTTCAAGGTTACGCCCAAGGTTATTTTCTCATGGCTGATGATAATAATGAATTGGGATGGTATCAAAGCCGCGACCGTACTTTTATTCCCCTTGACGCGCGTTTTCATTATCCAAAATCGCTGCGTCGCGTATTGAATAAAAATATTTTCAGCGTAGAAATTAATCGTGACTTCCCAGCAGTGGTATCCGGTTGTGCAAACCGTGAAACAACTTGGATATCTGACGAGTTAAAAGATATATATTTAGAACTTAACAAGGCAGGTTGGGCACATAGTTTTGAAACGTGGCTAGGTGATGAACTTGCAGGTGGTATTTTGGGTATTGTCATCAACGGCGCCTTTATTGGTGAGTCAATGTTTTTCAATATCCCTGATGGCTCTAAAGTCGCAATGGTCAAGCTTGTAGAACACTTACAAGCACGCTCATTTGTTTTTTTCGATGCCCAAATGATGAACCCACACCTCGAAAGATTTGGCGCCTATCGAATTAAAGATAAAGATTACCAGCAATTACTGGAGAAAGCCTTACAAGCTACTTGCTCATTTCTTTGAACTTTTCCAGGTTTCCAAGATCGGCAAATCACTCCAAAAAAGGTCATATTGTATATATTATGAATAATTATTAAATAAAATTAATAAATTAAAACGTCTTTAAAAAAGGTTACACTGGCAAAAATGTGTTTATAAAGTGTTATCCTACAACCTATATTATAACTGTCCTAACTCTGCTGTAAATTTACATGGCTCAAGATTATCGCGCCAGCAAGCTCAGAGGTAAATCCTTTAGAGGCAAAGACCTTAGTGGCGCCGACTTTTCTTACTCGAATATCCGAGGTGTAGACTTTAGTAATGCTAATTTAGAAGGTGCAAACTTTAGTCACGCTAAAACAGGACTACAAAAACGCTGGGCGATTGTCTTAGTATTCAGTGCGTTACTACTTTCGGCATTATCTGGTTTACTTTCAGCAATAGGTGGCTCATTAGTCGGAATTTTACTACTCAATACCAACCGTGAAAATCTTTATGTTGGGATTGTCAGTTTAGCTGTATTACTTGTATTCTTTCTAATTACTCTTTTTCGAGGAGTTAGTGCTGCATTCGGATTTATGGCATTATCGGTAACGTGTGCTGGACTTGCAGCAGTTGGATGGGCTGGAATAGTCGCAGTTACTTGGGCAGGTGGAACTGCACATACTGGAGCGATGGAGTTAGCGCAAGTTGTAGCAGTCATAGTTACAGGTGCCGTCGCGATTGTTGCGACTATTCTCGCTACAGTTACAATTGCAGGCGCCGTTGCACTTGCTGGTACTATAGCTGGTTTAGTTGCTGTTACCGTTGCCCTAACCCTTGCAGCAGCACTTTCTGGAATAATGGCTGTACTAGCAGCAAGAGTAAACCCACTTACAGGAGGAGTCGCGATTGCAATTGCTGTAACTGTAATTCTAATATCAGCATATGTTGGGTGTCGTGCTTTATTTGAAGATGAAAAACAAAGCATGATTCGTGACTTAGCTTTATCTACAGTTACTCGCTACGGCACCAATTTTCAAGACTGTAACCTTACCGATGCTGATTTTACGCGCGCTTCAGTTAAAAACGCCAATTTTCTCAAAGCTAATTTAACACGTACCTGTTGGTTTGAAGTTAAACACCTTGACAATTCAGTTGTTGGTAAAAGCTATCTTGCGAACAAGAAAATGAGAAAGCTAGTTGTTACAAAAAACCTACACAATCAAAACTTCGACGGTTGGGACTTACAAGGTATAAACTTACGTGCAGCAAATCTCGTTGACGTTAGTATGGTTGCCGCAAAACTCAACAACACAGACCTACGAAATGCCAATATGACCAGAGGCAACTTAATGCGTACACAAGTAGATAATACCGACTTCCGCGCGGCAATTCTCACAGGCGCCTACATTGACAATTGGGGAATAACACCAGAAACTAAACTTGAAGGTGTGGAGTGTGAATACATATTTATGCGCGTACCCACCAAAGATAATCCTAACCCTCGGCGCCTGCCAGCCAACTGGGATGATAACTTCAAACCTGGAGAATTCGCCAGATTTTTCAGTCCCCTTTCCAGAACCCTCAATTAACTAGTTGTAGCACAGGCATCCTGCCTGTGCAGTCAAGTAACATACCACACCACTGTAAAAATATCTACGAATAAATCAAATATTTCTGGTTTTAATAAGTCTTCTATTTTAATATTTTTTTTGGCACCATAACTACCATAATCACCGCTAAACCCCATCCATAGCTCAAAATGGGAACCAATATCGCATGTTAATAAAAATGGTGGTTTTGATGGTAAGTGCGGAACGTATGCAGTCGCTTTTCCTAGATTTTTATAAGCGGTCTCCAGGTATGCTACCTTGCGGTGGTGGCGCCTCAATTCGTAACGCTCTACATCTAACTTATTGATGCTTTGTCGGAATTGATACTCAAAAACAAGTAATACATTTATGTTTTAGCACTCACATTCCATTTTTGGGAAATGCAGCTTTGTGCTTTCATAAGTAGTATTACTTAGTATCTAACAGTATTTTATTGCGTATACCGACTCGAAATTTCTCTCTGTCTCCCCTGTGTAGCTTTGGCAAAATTTATACCAATAATTTATTAATACACAGGCAGGGATGCCTGTGCTACAAGGTTAATCCCAATCAGGAACTACTGCGTCTTCACCACCAATACCAATACCAGTACCATAGATATCGGCATCACTGATATTCATATCGTTCATTGATGCTTGATACACGTTCGCGTTATGAATTGTTGCGCGTGAAAAATTGACCTTATCGAGGTCAGCTTGTTTAAAATTGACGTTTGTAACAAAAGCAGAGGTTAAATTGGCGCCTTCAAGGTTTGCCCCCGTTAAGTCAGCACCTTCAAGATTAGCTTTTGTTAAGTCGGCACCTTTAAGGTTTGCACCCCGTAAGTCAGCACCAATTAAATGGGCACCTACTAAGTTAACTCCAGATAAATTACATTTAATGCATTCACCAGTTCGCAATAGCTGCTGTAACTGCTGAGAATTTTGTGCGCTCACTGTACTAGCAAATAATAGGGGAGTCGCTAGAAAAAGAGCTGCAAATAATTTAATTTTCATAATTAAGTCCCCTTTGAACAGCAATAATTGCTTCCATTAATTTCCTCACGGGTTCATTATCGCACTATTTTCTTTTCAGGTCATTAGTTCAGTTTTCAAACTGTCCGTTTTTTTTTGACCATAGAATCTCAGATTTTCGTGATTTACTTACATAAAAACACCCTATCTACAAAGCTTTCAGCATTTTTGATTGATTTCAATAACATTCTTTTACAAAAATATTTAATATTCTTAACAATATCTATTGCTAGTCTTGATGACTATTACTTCCCCTCAGTCATCTTAGAGCAGTATTTATACTTAATAAATAAATAAATTTAAACATTATGAATCTCTTAATATATAATTAACCAAATGCTCATAAACTTATAAAGTTAAAACCCCAGATACATTTCTGGGGTTATAGTAGTATGGTTAAAACTAGGTATGATTAACACCTAGAAAATCCTTCATATATTGATTCACCAATTGTGGTTGTTCTTGTTGTATCCAGTGACTACAATTAGGAATATACTTAATTTGAAAGTCTCTGACATACGCTTCGGTTCCATAAGTTAGTTCTAACCCTAGCGCAGTATCGTTTTCACCCCAAATCATTAGCGTCGGTACTTCCAATACACGCTGACTCGGACTAAAAAACTGTGGTTGGAAAATATTCCGATAGTAATTAATCATCGCAGTTAGGGCGCCACGTTTAGAAGCAGCTTCTTTATAAGCTTCGATATCAGTCTGTGTAATAGCAGTTTTATCAACAGCCATACCTTTTAATGCAGTTTCAATAAACTGATAATCGTTAGACTGAACTAGTACTTCTGGCAAAAGAGGTATTTGGAAGAAAAATATATACCAACTACGCAGTAATTGTTGAGGAGTGCGTAACGCTTCGGCAAACTTTGCAGGGTGTGGAAGGTTGAGTACTATTAGCTTCTCTAACATTTCTGGATGTCTATATGCCAAATTCCATGCAATGGCGCCACCCCAGTCATGTCCAACTAGCACACATTTGTCGTATCCTAGTCCCTTAACTACCCCTTCGACATCTTTCGTCAGTTCATCAATAGTATAAGCAGATTGCTCCTTTGGTTTATCGCTTTCGTTATAACCGCGTAAGTCCAACGCAACAACCTTATAATCCACCGCAAACTCTGGTATAATGTACCGCCAAGAGTACCAAAACTCTGGAAAACCATGTAGCATCACCATCAAAGGACCCTCCCCCTGAGTCACATAGTGAAGTTTCACACCATTAGTAATAATATATTCGTGGCGCCAGTGATTCATTTCCCTATCCCTTCGATTTGTCATTAACTATTTTTTCTGCTTTCATAGTTGAAATCGTACTGCTGCAGGTTGATTTAAGTTTTGGATTTTTACCACATAACGTAGGGTGCGTGACACTACTAGCATTCTAAAACGAAGCGCAAATCTAGTGGTGTCACGCACCCTACTCTACAACGGAGAGACGAATATGGAGATACGTGGAGTCTGGATAACGACAACTGACAGCAATGTTCTCGACTCGCAGGATAATATTGTTGAGGCGATGGAATTTCTTGCTGAAACAGGATTTAATGTTGTTTTTCCTGTGGTGTGGAATAAAGCTGCAACTCAATACCCCAGTCAAGTCATGCAGGAAACCTTTGGTATTGAAATTAGTCCGCAGTGCGTTGGACGTGACCCATTAGCAGAAATTGTAGAAGCTGCACATTCTTGTGGCTTAAAAGTTATACCCTGGTTTGAATACGGGTTTGCGAGTTCATATAACCTCAACGGTGGAACCCTGCTAGCTAAAAAACCCGAATGGACAGCACGAGATATCCAAGGTAACTTATTGAAGAAAAACGGTTTTGAGTGGTTGAACGCTCTCGACCCTCATGTACAAGACTTCATATCCAACTTAGTTCTTGAAGTTGTAAAAAACTATAACATCGATGGCATCCAAGGAGACGACCGTTTACCAGCATTTCCATCTGAGGGGGGATACGACACAGTAACTCAACAACGTTACTATTCTGCATTTGGTAAAAACCCTCCATCAAACCCTAAAGATAAACAGTGGTTACAATGGCGCGCGGATATTCTAACTCAGTTTTGGGCAACACTACACCAGAAAATCAAAACCATCAACCCAAATCTAATAGTGGCAGTTTCTCCCAACATTCATGATTGGGCATACAAAGAATATTTACAAGATACTCCCGCTTTTGTACAGCAAAACACAGTAGATATAGTCAACCCACAAATATATAGACGTGACTTCAATAGCTACAAATCTATATTAGATACAACCACCTCCCAATTTCGAGGCGCCTTACCAAAAATTGCACCAGGCATCCTCATCAAACTAGGCTCCTATATAATCAGTCCAGACCTGTTAATCCAAAAAATAGAATACAACCGTGTACATGGCATCAACGGAGAAGTAATGTTTTTCTACGAAGGGTTACGTGCGGACAATAACCGACTAGCCAAAACCTTACAAAAACAAGTTTACAGAAAATCAGCCGCATTCCCAACAATTTCCTACCTAAACACCAACATCACCTGGTGGCAAAAAATACAAAAATTCCTCAAAAATGTTTAATGTATTTACACCATAGATTACACCATAGAATGGTGAGGGCTATACAAACAAAGCCTGCCGGGAGCAGGCTAAGAATGGTTATTATTCCGTGCTATTGATAAAAGTGGATGTAAGTACTCTCTTCTCTTTCTTTGTGTCCTTTGCGTCCTTTGCGGTTCGTTAAATAAATCATATGCAACAAATAATTCAAACCCTCAAACAAGACCTACCCACCCTATTTGAAAAAGACATTACCTATAACATATACACCCAAGACATCCTATTCCGTGACCCAGTAAACAAATTCAAAGGCAAACCCAGTTACCACATAGTTTACTGGACATTACGATTTCACGCGCGGTTATTCTTCACCAAAATTAACTTCTCACTACACGACATCGCAGCATCCGACGAAAAAACCATCATCGCAAACTGGACAGTAGATGGAACCCTACGTCTTCCTTGGAAACCAAAGTTATTTTTCAATGGTTACTCAACATACAAACTAAACCAAGATAACTTAATATACGAACACATAGACATGTGGGATCGAAAACCCAGTGAAATACTCAAACAATTTTTCCAACCTACTTCTTAATCGTAAATACAAAACTACTACCTACACCAACCTTAGACTCAACCCATACCTTCCCATCATGTAATTCTACAATCTTCTTAACCAACGATAACCCAACACCCGTACTTTCCGAATCTTGTAAACTAGTCAATTTCTGAAACAGTTGAAAAATTTTCTCAAAGTGCTGTGACTCTATACCGATACCGTTGTCAGAAACGCGAAACTGCCAATACTCATCTTGTTCCACACAACTAACTTGTATCAACCCCTGTGGCTTATCGATAAATTTTACCGCATTACTAATCAAGTTTTGAAAGAGTTGCTCGATTCTGGTTTTATCACAGCTAATAATTGGCAGTTTATTTACTATTTCAACTTTAATATTATCAGGTAGGTTTAAAATTTCGACTATTTCAGTTACCGTTTTATTTATATTAACTTTGGTTTTCTCTATTTTCCCACGTCCGACACGTGAATACTTTAAGATATCGTCGATTAATTTATGCAGTCGTTGAACTCGACTAATGAGTAAATTAACCATTTTTTTGCCTTCTGCGTCGAAGTTATCAGCGTAGTCAGCAAGTAACCATTCCGATAATGAAGTGATACCTCGTAACGGCGCCTTCAAATCGTGAGAGACTACATAAGCGAAATCATTCAACTCTTGATTAGCGCTTTTGAGTTCTTTTAGTAGTACACCCATTCGATTTTGTGATTGTTGACGCTCAGTAACTTCTTGAGTAAGTTGTGTATTAGCCTTTTCCAACTCCGCAGTGCGGGTTTGGACAATTTGTTCCAGATGTTCTTTATATTTACGTAACTCTTCCTCGACACGTTTACGTTCTATAATCTCAATGGTTAGAGCTTGATTTGTACTTTCAAGCTGTGCAGGACTTGGTAAAGCTAGCGCGTGAGGTACTAAAGGTATTAAAGTCATAGCTGTATACACAGATATTAACGCAGTCAATCCTTTCAAGGCGCCTGCCAACCAGTAGTTAGGATGCCATAATGTCCATATCTCCATAATATGGGTAGTACCACAGGAAATAATAAAGGCACCGAACAATAGGAAAATACTTTTAAACGGAACATCCGCGCGCTTGCGAATGAAGTACAGAAGCGTTATGGGTATTGAATAGTAGGAAAGTGCAATGAGTACATCCGATAGAATATGCAGCGACACTAATTCAGGGTTCCACAGGTAACAATGTCCGTGTGGGATAAAATTACCTGAGTAAAAGAAATTATTTAAGAAATTGTTTAAATTAACCAAGAACTCCACGTTTATCTCCAGAAACCGGGTTTCTTTAATTTAATTTAATTTAAACGATATTTACCCAAAAATCTGCTGTATTAACTTTGCCATTATGATTAAACTGTAGCCAAAGCTTGTAAGTTCCTGTTTGCGGAAAACTAGATGTAAAGCTGACTTGACCATTCGACAAGTCTTTTATACCACTTACTGGAATATAATCAGCTTCAGTAAGAGGGGATGAACTGCGAACTATAATCAAACGTGGCTTTCTATCTTGAACAGGCTGATTACTCTTAATATCTTGCAAGTTAAAGCTCAATTCTACCTGTTTTCCTGACTTCAAACCAGATTGTGGCACCTGAAGCGTAACTTTAGTGTCAGCTAAAACTTTTGTATTACTAAATTTTTCGATTTCTGTAGGTAAAGGTATATTTCCAGGGATTTTGATTTTCTGTGCTGTCACCTCTTTACTATTACCCCCGGAATAATCACTAAATACAGTATAGTTTCCAGGCGCCGGGAAATCAGGATTAATTTCAAAGCGTCCATTTCCCTTATAGTTAGGAGTTTCATGCTGGAAAAAGCGTAAGTCATCGCTGACAACGACTAAATGCATTTGCTTATTCTGAGAACTTTGTTTGGGGTCTAACTTGCTAGCAGTCTTTACCTTATCTTGAACATTAACCGCTAAAGGTACGGCAGAAGTTGACTTGACTTCTTTAGGTGTCAACTTCGCTGGTGTTGAAGCTTGAATGTTATCTTTACTTTCAGCACTTAAACTAGTTTGTTTTAAACCCTGTTGTGGAAGCACCTCAGAACAACCCTGAGTCAACAACAATGTCGATAATAAACCAATCACCAAAAACTTCATAAGTAGTTTGCAACACATGTTTTAAATAGAACATGCAACATCATTACATACAAAACTAGGAATCGGCATCTATGGCTATAAAGAAGGAAAACTCGTTACATTTATGAAATAATAGAGAGAGTCAAATGTATCCAATCTACGGAGACATTTGCTGCGACTCATACCACAATCATATCTATTGTGTTTCTTCTCTGTTTAATTATCTTTATTTGTACAATACTAGAGATTCAAATGTACTATCATTAATCGTGTGGGTGTATGAATATATCAATCAAACGATTGGATGAACTGAACTTGAGATTAAGCTCTGTTTTAGGAGATTTACCTTTGTGGGATACAAGTTTAGAACTTGGTTGTCTTAGCAAGAGCTTGATTAAATTGTTTGAACAAGAACCTTTAATGCCTGGGATAGTTATCACCGATAATGATAACTATGTAGGTATGATTTCTAGGCGCCGTTTTTTTGAGTTCATGAGTCGTCCCTATAGCAATGGTTTATTCACCGAACGCGCGATTTCCAATCTGTATGATTTCGTTAAGTCTGATATTTTGGTAATGGGCACCACTACCACTGTTGTCGAAGCAACACAACTAGCTCTTTCTAGAAATAATCAGTTCGTATACGAACCAATTGTTGTTGCAGAAAGTTTAGAAGAGAGTGGAAAACACAAGCTACTCGATGTTCAGCAGCTACTTTTAGCGAACTCGAAAATCCATGCACTAACGTTGACACAACTCGAAAAAGCTCAAATAAAATCTCAACTAGCTGAAATTAATTTGCGAGAAACTGAACAAAGATATGAAGAATTAATACAAAAGGAAAAATCGCTAGCTTTGCAAGAGTTAATTTCGAGTGTTCAGCAGGAAGTTAATGGTACAGCTAAACTTGTTGTTGGTAATTTAGTTCATACAAGTCGTTATATACAAGAATTAATTCAAGTGGTAAGTATTTACCAGAAGTATTATCCTCAGCCTGTTGAAGAAATTCAAGCTCTGACTGAGAAGATGAGTGTTGAGATGGTTAGTAACGAGTTGCCTGGACTTTTGAATACTATGAAAGGTCATGTTCGCAAGATTCAGGAGTTTGTCGGTTCTCTTGCTGGTAGTAAGCACTTGAAGCATTGAAGTGCTTACTACGAACTATTTTACGCAACTGCTTCTTCGGACTGACAATCAAAAATAAGCATGAAATTCGCTTCTGGTGTTACCCGAAGCAATAACTGCATGTGTCCATCTGCATCTGAACGACTGCGAAACCGTCCGACTATCTCACGTTTCATATCTGGAAGCATACGCGCGATTGCCCACGAATTTAGCCGTTTTTTATAACTCATTGGTTTGTTTTGCTCGGAATGGCTGCTGTTGGTGTCTTGTGCCATGATGATAATTACACAGATTTATTTGGTAAACTCCGTCAGCAGATCCCAATGTCTGAGAGTTGCTGACGTTTTTTTTATCAAGCTGTCCATTTGAATAGCACACCAAAAATTGAACGTCAACATTTTTAGGAAACAATTCTCTAAAACCCTTTCCCAGACTTGAAATTATTTTTTTTGCGGTATGTATACATACATACAACCGCAAACTGGTATTATTGATGTACTTTATAGTACTATTTATAGAACAGCGTTTCAAATTCTGCTTGCAAAGCTTGAATTTCTGCAATCCTTGTAACAATTAAGTTGTCTTTGCCTGCATCGTGTAAGCGAGATTTCCAGTAGCGGATACTTTCGGAGTTATTCATCCAAAAGTCAATAACAGTTTTGACTGCTTCGTCTTGATTCCACAAACTTTTATTTGGCGCCGATTCTACTGTTTGAATAAATGCATCGAGCGTACAATTTGGCGCCCCCAAATATTCTACACCATTTGGTTGCGGTTCAATTACGCTTTTTTGCTGATGATTAAAGAATTGTAGAACTGGAGATACTCCAATAATATTAAATGTGTATTTCATTGAAATGTCCTATGTAATTTATTTTCAGTTTGATTTACGACAGATTTTCAAGCTGTCTTTATTCATGTTTTTCAGTTGTTAAATTAGCAGTTGATGACTGCGAGTGCTAAAATTGAGCAAATAGAAAATTAGCAGTTATTAGCTTTGAGTGCTAATAGTTATTGATGCCTTTATCTTAAACTATGAGATATTTTCAAAAAAAGCAAATTGTTATATATTATTTTTAATAATTTGTTTATATTATTGTGGTAACAAACTTTCAGGGTGAGATTGCAGCGCTAGTAGCAGCGGTGCTATGGGCTATTGCGTCGGTTGTATATGGACGTGTAGGCGCCCATGTTCCACCACTGCACTTAAATTTAATCAAGGGAATAATTGCGCTCGTGTTACTCTTCGCCACGATAGTTGTCACGGGGCAACTATCGTTTACAATTGCACCTGTGCCTTTATGCTTACTGCTGTTGAGTGGTGTTATTGGAATAGGACTTGGGGACACTGCATTTTTGGCAGGAATAAATAATTTGGGCGCCCGTCGTTTACTGCTGCTGGAAACGTTGGCGCCACCAATGACGGCTATATTTGCCTTGATATTTCTACAAGAAAAGCTCAACGCTAGCGCTTGGTGTGGTATTCTACTGACTATATTGGGAGTTGCTTGGGTAATTAGCGAACGTGTAGAAAACTCAGTTACTGCATCACCCAATTACTATTTATTGCGTGGAATAGTTTTTGCTTTACTAGCAGCGGTTGCAAATGCATCTGGCGCCGTACTTTCACGTGCAGCATTAGCGCATACAACCATAAACCCGTTATGGGCAGCTTTATTCCGACTTATTGCTGCGGTAATCTTCCTATTACCTTTGATTACATGGCAGCAAGACAAATTTACTACGTTTAATGACTCTAAATTATGGCAGATGATAGGCGCCATCAGCTTTGCAGCATTTTGCGGAACATATCTGGGCATTTGGCTGCAACAAACAGCAATTAAATTTGCACCAGTGGGTATTGCTTCAACACTATTACAAACGAGTCCAATATTTATACTGGCTCTACAGGGGTGGACGCGCGAAAAGGTAAGTTTGAGAGCGACCGCAGGAGTTGTGATAGCGGTCGCAGGGATTGCATTACTGTTTTATCTCAAGTAACCTCATTTTGTCAGCTGCAAAACATAAATTTTTCAAAACAACCGAAAACATACGTAGGTTGCCTGGAGGAACGGAACCCAACATCAAGTTTGCTACTTATTTACCTTATAATCTTGCCAGAGTAAACTTTTCAACTGGTATTTAGAAATTCTTCTTGAAAGTGAAACTAAATATTCTTGCGGAAGTGAATAGTGATTAAAGAATGGATATTTAGGCAAACGTGAAGTGTAATCAAAAAACAGCGCAAATCTATCCGATGTAACTGGTATCTTGCCACGATGGAAAATACTGCCTGTTGCAGCAAATACTACAGTACCAGTTATTCCCGTACAGGACTTACAGTTCGGCGAATACCCAGCAAGTTGCATCGTCAAATCTTGAACGTAACCGTATTTATACTTAAGCTTTTCTACTATTTTTTTGGTTATAGCCAGAGGAATATACTGAAACGGTCCATTTTCCTCGTTGACGTCTTGTAGATAGATAATTGCTTTAAGCACCTGCCTATCTTCAGTATCAATATGCCACAAACGAGATTTTTGTTGAACTGTATTCGCAATGTCTCTGCGAAAATAAGCACCATGATACGCAACTGGAAGACCAAAATAATTTTCAGCAATAGTGAGGATACGTCTTTCGAGTCCCCAAAGAAAAATATCTGGTTTAGACATCATCTGCTCATCAGTTGCGTGAACAAGGTATTCGCCATCTTTGCCAGTTGGCTTTGGTATTAATGGCATTAAATAGTTAGCAGATAATAACATATTTGCCGACGAAGGAATTGCTAATTCTGCCAGCGAAGTGACTGCAACCCCTTCATCCCTCAATGCTTCCACCAGTTGCAAATCCTCTGGTGAAAGTATAGGCAAGTTAACAAGATGTTTTTGTACTGTTGCTTGATGCATAGAGTCACTGTGCTTTTGCAGCAATGGTATCCTGTATACATGTTTCAGAACTTGGTTGCGAATTTTTATTATCAAGTTCACAGTTTTTATTCTTGTTTTTAGTTATTATGGGTTTTTATATTGTAGATAGCTTTACATATTTTGGTTTTTTTCTTAATGATTCTTTTACTTGATTAGTTCATAATTTCTTCACAGAATCTACCTAAAATAAAGCTAGCTTTATTTTAAGATATTAAGATTCCCGATTTCTTTGAGAAGTCGAGAATCTTATGACTTATTACTCTGTGACTCAGTAGTAAAAATATATACTAGTATTTCAAAAAAAATAAATAAGTAGTAAAAATAGTGTTACTTGCTGTACAACTAAGTGTTGTAGCGTCAATAACAACAAGGAGTAGTTCAATATGCCAATGATAATAATTCAGGGCAAGTATAAAATACTTCAAACAGCGCCAGATGGAGACTCAATACGTTTTTATCCAAATAATCCGGAATTGTGGAAAAAACTAGCATCAAAAGTTCGCCCGAACCATTTAGGAGGCGCCCAATTGCGGTTAGATGCAATAGATGCACTAGAGACGCATTTTTCGCCAAGGGGTGGAGGGATGCAGCATCAGCCATTCAAATATGGTCATGGTGCAGCAGATGAACTACTAGAGTATTTAGGATTTAAAGACGTAGAGCGTAGCAAAAGCGAGAAAATCACCTCTGTCACACCAGAAGAAGTACCAGGTTTCATATTGACTCGGTTTGCGGATACGTATGGTCGGGCAGTCGCGTTTATATTTAAAGGGGACACACAAGAAAAAGATGGTAGTGAGGTATTTTTAGATAAATCGCTATTGAAGAAGAGTGCCAACTACCATTTACTGAGTACAGGACTTGTTTACCCGACTTTCTACTCAAAGCTATATCCTGATGTGCGGAAAGAACTTACAGCTTCAGTAGAAAAAGCGCGTAAAGAGTCAAAAGCTTTATGGAGTGAAGATAAGACTAATACAGGTTTTACTTTAGAGAGTTTGAAAACGATTACCAACGATGTAGTCATTTTACCTAAGCTATTCCGGCGCCTATTAAGTTATCTTGCAATTAATGACGATAGTGTTGCGCTTACTGGGTTCTCCCAATATCTCGATTCGTTAGACGATAAAATAATCATTCTACCCGATGGTCACGTTACAGGCTTTGATTATGTAGTTAAGGTTGAGGGTCAAAAAATTCAACTTACTCAGCAACCAGAAAATATAGTCTTTGTTGAAAAATAAACATGTTCAGGTAGAGACGCGAATGTAAAGACGCGATTAATCGCGTCTCTACAACATGAATCAAAACATTAATTTTGCGACTGTTGAGTTGGCACAACAACATCTGAACTAGAACGTTCTGACGAACTTGAAGAAGAAGGTACAGTTGGTACAACTACGGAACCTTCAGAGCGTGAAGGTGTACTTTGCGACTTCTTATTATCTGGTGATGCCTTCATTCGAGAATCGCGCACTGTTCGCAATTTTTCAATTAAGGATGGAGAAGGTGGCGCCTTTGGTTTATCAGAACCACTCGAATCATTTGTATTACTGGTGTTCCCTGTACTGTTACTACGTTTTGGTGTGCTGTCACTATTGTCTGAAGTATTACTGTTACTATCGCGATTGCCGTTGTTATAGTTACTACGTCTTGTTGTAGTAGTATCGTTGTCAGAATTATCTGAGTTACTAGTTGAGCGATTTCTAGAATTGTTATTGCTTGAATTATCATCGTCATTATTATAAACCCGGCGCCGTTTACGCCGCACAGTGGAGACAGGCGCCTCAACACGATTAGATGCTTTATTTTGTTGATTAGATGCTGGTTCAGTTGAAGGTGTAGCAGTAGCTGACGCAGTAGAAGTTGCTTCTTGTGATGGTGTCGTTGTAATACTCGATGGAGTAGCGAAAACAGCACTTGGTTGCTCTACCACTGGTTGTGCTAACTTCGGTCTTGAGGCAGCTTGCATGGCAGTAAAACCTGCAGCAGCAGCTAACATTGCTATTCCAGTACCGATAAACACTTTTGGCTTCAGTATTTTTTCGGCAATAACTTTAACGGGTTTGTCTGTCTCCTCAACTTCATCGAATGGTTCTTCTGTACGAATTTTTGTGACAGCTACAGAAGCAGCATCAAGGTTTGGAGCTTGTTGACTTGATAAATCTATCGTTTGTACTGCTCCCGTTGGAACTGGTTGCGGCGCCGGATTTGCTCCTTGTGCAGGTAATAACTTTAACCATTCGGCGACACTAACAGGACGAAATCTAGCATCAACAGCCATACCGCGCATTACCGCTTGGTTAACAGCAGCGCTCAAATGCGGTTGAAGTTCGCGCGGGGAAGGCATTTTTTCGCGGTCACGTAATAAAGCCGGCATCGGAACTTGGGCAGTTAACAGCGTGTACAGCGTTGCTGCTAACCCATAAACATCCGTAGCTGGTGTGCGTGGCGCCTGAGATAAATACTGCTCAATAGGGGAATATCCCTCGGAAACCATGCCAGTATGCGTTTGTCGAACACCACTATTAAATTCGCGCGCGATGCCGAAGTCAATAAGCACTACAGATTGAGTACCTCGACGCTGAATAATATTATCGGGCTTAATATCACGGTGTAATAACCCGTTTTTGTGAACAACTTCTAACGCTGCTCCAATTTGGTGAATATAATGAATCGCAGTTACTTCTGGTAGGGGAACACCCGGTATTACGTATGCTTCCCCCAAAGTTTCGCCGGGAATGTATTCCATTACCATGTATGGTAAAGCCTCCTCGACAAAAAAGTCGCTGACCCGGACAATATTAGGGTGAACACAAGTGGCTAATCTTCGTGCCTCATCCTGAAATTGACTCTCGAATTTGGCAAAATCGGGATGTTGTCGCAGCTTTTCATTCAAAGTCTTGATCACCACCACTTGATGTAAGTAGTGATGAGTCGCTTTGAACGTTATGCCAAAACCACCTCGACCAATTTCATGGTCAAGAGTATATTTGCCACCCTGCAAGGTTATACCAGCAGCTACCATAGCGATTTTAGGTTTGAGGTTTGCGTTGTTTTTGTTCAGTTTGGGCTGTCCAATTATTGATTGTAGATGACCCAAAGCTATTCACCTAGTTCTTTAGTCAAAAAATCCTAGATTTGTATCTGGGGTTACAACTCCTAATAGAAGCACATGCTCGTAGCACATGTTTACAAAGCAAGCACTTTTGGTCAAGGCAAATAGGGAACAGAAAGTTAGAATATAACATTGTTGAAAGTTTGGATGAAAAGTTGAATCAAATAATTGGGTAATTGAGTGAAAACTTTGGTAAGAGGATTTTATCCGAACAAGGTAAAAATTCCAATGCCAAGAGCTATTTTCTTTTTATTTTATTTTAACTTTTACTTGTTCCCCGCCCGAATGTTGCCCAAACATAAGTTTTATTAACCTATTGACTGATTAACCTATTGATCTATTAATCTAAACGCTGTCTTAACCATAAGGCCAAAAATGGTAGTGCTAGTTTATACCCTTGGTCGGCGCCATAGATTAAGCCTTTATGTTGGAGTCCCATTAACGCGCCTTGAAGGCTACCACCACGAGATAAGCCATGTTTTTGGATATATTCGCGGCTTTGTGGTTTTTCAGTGGAGTCACAGGCTAATGCTTCTAGTAGATGTACTTGGTTAGGAGGTAATAGCATCAGTAATGACTCAAAGGTTATGGATAAATCTTTGAGTAACCCTTGTATGGAATCATGCACTATCTTTTCAGTAATCATACCATCTGGGCGCCGCACGGTTTGTATACGACGAATCAACGCCATCGCATCACCAATATGTCCTTGTACAGCATCAAGGAATAATTGCAGCGCTTTTGATCGCGAATCAAACGTCAAACCTTGAGTGTGTAAAATCTCCCTTGCCCAAACCGCAATTATATCTCTTGCAAGAGGCGCCAATTTTAAAGTTTCCAACGGATGGTCATCTTCACCAGTATGAGTACTAGCCTCGGCAATTGTTGCAACTAGTACATAACTGACATAAGTTTGAGCTTTAATTTCACGCCGTAGCGTCGCTTCCCACAAACCATTTTTATCCCACGAACGAATATGAGGAAAAGTCTGTAAAATCAAAACAACACGCTTAGATTCTTTCTCTACTAGCTGCTGTGGTAATTTCAGCAGCAGTTCAAACGCTTGCCAAAGTTGTTTTTGATTTAAACCCCGTATCAATCGTAGTTTGCCACTAGGTTCTTCAGCGTGAAATGTAAAATACTCTCTCGCTGTTACATTTACCCAGTTTTTGACTTGCACAACGTTAAAATTTTGACTCACAGCTTCTGCTAGTAACTGCAAGAAACGTTCGCCATCAGTAGCACGAATACAGTCAACTTCTAAAACAATTGCCCCAACTTCCTTAGCTGCCGCACGTACTAGGGTACGGCGCCCGCTACCTGGAACTCCGGCAATTAACGCATCACCGTCCTGTGCCAGAACCTCAACAATTCGTTGAAACTCCCCAGAACGTCCAATCAATTCCAATCGAATAGACAAATTCAAATACACGCGCTTTCTGCCTTCAACCCAAGCTGTATCGCAAAGCATACTCATTTCACTAATTATCGGCAACAATCATTGGGAAAATTTATGGAAATTATTTAAACAAAATAAGTGCTAAAAAACTATTAGCACTAAAAAAACGTGTTATTAATTATTTAACACAAATTTTTAAGAATAAGCTAAAGGAAAATAATCATGGTGCAGGTAGTATCTGCGGTTGGACTCCCCGAAGGGCAGCCCAAGGTTTGGCATTCGATGGAAGTGCAGGAAGCCCTATCCCTCTTAAAAACAGCCCCTGATTCGGGTTTGGGTCATTTTGATGTGAAGCAGCGAGTCGAGAAGTACGGCGCCAACGAGCTAACAGCCAAACAAGGCAAACCATTATGGTTAAAGTTTTTGCAGCAGTATAACCAGCCATTGCTAATAGTCTTGTTATGCGCGGGTTTACTAAAGGCTTTATCAGGAAGTTATTTAAATGCGGGAGTAATTTGGGGTGTTACGACTACCAATGCAATCATTGGGTTTATCCAAGAATCGAAGGCAGAAGGTGCAATTGAAGCACTCGCAAACGCAATTACTACCGAAACCACGGTTATCCGCGATGGGCAGAAAGTTCGTATACCTTCCCGTGAGTTAGTGCCAGGAGACGTGGTTTTACTAATTTCTGGTGATAAAGTTCCTGCTGACCTACGCTTAGTCCAAGCTAAAAACCTTCAAATTGACGAATCAGGATTAACAGGTGAATCAGTTGCAGTCGAGAAGCATATAGATATTCTCAAACCAGAAACACCTCTTGCCGAGCGCAAGAATATGGCGTATGCAGGTGGTTTTGTCACCTTTGGGCAGGCTGTAGGTATTGTAGTTGCTACAGGAAATCAGACTGAAACCGGGAAGATTTCCCAGTTAATGGACACACACACAAATCTAACTACACCATTAACTCGTAAGTTTGACAAGTTTAGCCATAATTGGCTGCGTGTAGTTTTAGCGTTAGCAACATTAACGTTCGTCGTTGGACTTAATACCAGAAATTTCACTGAAGCGCTTGAAGCTGCTGTTGCTCTAACTGTCGGTGCCATTCCAGAAGGATTACCCGCAGTAATAACAGTAACTTTAGCCATTGGTGTTTCCCGAATGGCAAAGCGACATGCCATTATTCGTAAATTACCTGCTGTAGAAACTTTAGGTAGTGCAACTGTAATTTGTTCAGATAAAACGGGCACACTGACTGAAAATCAGATGACTGTCCAAGGCATTTATGCGAGTGGTCATCAATATGCTTTAACAGGGGTAGGATATGCACCAGAGGGCGAAATTTTACGTGATGAAAGACCAGTTAATTTAAATAGCGATAAAGGTTTACAGGAAACTTTATTAGCTGGAATACTTTGTAACGATTCTCAACTCGAATACAAAGACGATAGATGGGTGGTGATGGGAGACCCTACAGAAGGCGCCTTAATTGCTTCGGCAAACAAAGCTGGATTTAATCAAACTTCCTTAACTCGTCAAATGCCAAGAATTGATACGATTCCTTTTGAGTCAGACTATCAATACATGGCGACACTGCACAATACATCCGCAGGGAAAATCATTTACGTTAAAGGTTCGGTAGAGTCGATATTAAAGCGTTGTAGCGGGATGCTCAACAGCGAAGGTCAAAAGCGCCCGATGGATTGTGTAGAAACATTAAACCAAACCAGTATCGAGCGGGAAGTAAATATCATGGCAAGGCAAGGGTTGCGCGTGCTAGCGTTAGCCAAAAAGAATGTACCCGACAGCCAAAACACCGTAGACCACCAAGATATTGAAAAGGGACTAGTTTTCCTTGGTTTACAGGGGATGATTGACCCACCGCGCGAAAGTGCTATCAAAGCCGTACATGCATGTCAACAAGCTGGTATCCAAGTCAAAATGATTACCGGAGACCATGCAGTAACAGCACAAGCGATTGCTCGACGCATGGGGATGGGTAAAAATGGTTCGGTACTGGCATTTACAGGCGCCGAATTATCCAAGATGGATAAAACAGAACTCGCGCATGTTGCAGAAGAGGGTGTAGTATTTGCCCGTGTGGCGCCAGAACAGAAGCTACGTTTAGTTGAAGCCTTACAATCAAAAGGCGAAGTTGTAGCTATGACAGGTGACGGTGTAAATGATGCACCTGCATTGAAACAAGCAGATATTGGAATTGCAATGGGTGGGGCAGGTACAGAAGTAGCAAAAGAAGCATCAGACATGTTGCTTACCGATGATAACTTTGCCTCAATTGAAGCAGCAGTAGAAGAAGGACGCTCGGTATATAAAAACCTGCTCAAAGCAATTTGTTTCATTCTCCCTGTAAACGGTGGGGAATCGATGACAGTCTTATTAAGTACTTTACTAGCCAGAGATCTACCGATTCTTTCTTTACAAATACTCTGGTTGAATATACTTAACTCCATCACAATGACAGTGCCTTTAGCATTTGAACCCAAAGCAGCAAACGTGATGAACCAGGCGCCGAGAAATCCAAACGAAGCATTACTCTCTGGTAGTAGAATCAAGCGAATTCTGCTTATATCCCTCTTCAACTGGATTGTAATATTCGGCGTATTTGAATACTTCCGTGCCACAACAGGTAATTTACCTCTAGCACGTACAATGGCGATTAACTCACTAATTGCCGGACGAATTTTCTACATGCTCAGTATCAGTCAATTAATCCCCAACTTAATTGCTAAGATGGATGGAACAATCGAAGAAAACGTAGATATCCCCGCAATTGGATTTGGAATCATCGGAGCAATCTTACTACAAATCGTATTTGCTCACGTACCATTAATCAACCAAGTCTTTGAAACGGCGCCGCTTAGTTTCCAACAATGGTTACTATGTTTAGCAATCGGTTCACCAATGATTTTATGGGCAGCCTTAGCCAACAAAATTGATCCTCCAAACTAAATCAACATTTCATTACTACCTCTGAATTAACTCTTGTGGAACAGGCATCCTGCCTGTTCTTTTATTTATTTTTAGGACAGGCTTCTAGCTATCCTACGTATGCCAAAAAATTATCTAGCCATGATTGATATACAATTTCCCAGAACATACACCCATTTAATAAAACCTCGTAAACACCTTCTCTAAATAAATTAGTTAGCTAGGGTTCGCAGTTGCAAGCTGCTACCTGGCTGTTGTTCAGAGCGGTCGCTTCTTCCTGTTAAGAATAGAGCGACCGCTTTGATTATAGCATAATTGCTAAATATAAGCTAATTAATATATATTTAAATTTAAGATGCTATGATAAAAAGCACTTAGAGAGTCAATAGTTTGAGCAGGCTATAAAAGCATTTCTGAAGGAAACGATTAAGTAAGGACAAAAAAGGAAAGTATAAAAAATGATTCGCTGGCGACTACGAGTACTAATGGCTGAAAAAAAAATCACCAATAGAGAGTTATCTGAACTATCAGGAGTTCACGCAACTTCGGTTTCAAAGCTCAAAAACGTTGATGAGATAGAACAAATTAGCGGTAGAGTTCTCAACAATCTTTGTAACGGTCTATCCAGGGCTTACCGTAAGCGTGGTGATAATCGAATCATTACCCCTACTGATTTGCTTGATTACACTTACGACGGAGATGAATATACATCTGCTTGTTCTTAATCGAGCAACCTATTATTTAGGATATATTTAGATGAAAATGTTATCAAAGCAGTCAGGGAAACAAGTTCCGGAAACTTTAACACAGCGTCGTGTTTTCTTGGCTGTTATGGTTCTGGTTTTGGGACTTGTATTAACGTTATTATTATCACTGTCTAAAGGCGCCGTTCCCCTCAGCTTTGACGAGATGTTACAAGCACTACTTCGTCGAGGCGACCCACTAAAGCAAACTATACTTTGGGATTTGCGTATTCCGCGTATTTTTGCAGCAATGGTAGTTGGTGCCGCATTAGGAATGTCTGGTGCTTTATTACAGGGGATGTTACGTAATAGTTTGGCAGACCCTTTCATTTTAGGAATTTCCGCAGGCGCCGGACTAGTGGTAATTGTGATGGTAGTATTGCAGGTCTTTCAAGCTTGGATACCTTTAGCAGCTTGGATAGGCGCCATAATTACCACTGCTATAGTAATATTTCTCGGTCGAAGTGGTTCTAAATTGTCGGTAGAAAGATTAATTTTAGGTGGTGTCGCTGTAAGTTCATTGTTTGGTGCAGTTCAAAGCACTTTACTTCTACTTGCAGAAGACGGTCAGATTCAACAAGCTTTAAACTGGTTGATTGGTAGTTTAAATGGTAGAGGTTGGCAAGAAGTTAATGCAGCAGCACCTTATATAATTATCGCGTTAATTGCAGGATGGCTACTCGCGCGTCCTTTAAACTTGTTAGCTTTGGGAGATGACTTAGCTGTTGGTTTAGGGGTAAACCTGGGACGGTCGCGTATATTAATTGCTGGTGTGGCAACTCTTTTAGCTGCTGGTGCTGTTAGTGTCAGCGGACTAGTAGGTTTTATTGGTTTAGTTGTTCCCCACGGTGTTCGTTTATTAGTAGGGAATGACCACCGTATATTATTACCACTATCTGCACTCGGCGGCGCCTGGTTATTAATGTTCTCTGATTTGCTTTCACGACTCGGTTCTGTAGAATTACCTGTGGGTTCGGTGACAGCACTTCTCGGTTCACCTTTGTTTATTTGGTTACTGTATCAACGTAAAGCTGGAACTGAGAATTAAAGCTGGTCGTAGGTTGGGTGGAAGAACGGAACCCAACAAACAATTCTCCTGAATAGTAAGGTGGAATGTTGCTTACTTAAGCATTTTGAGGCGCCAATAAATTGGGGTAGGGTGCTTTCAAGCTATTACTATCAATCAATGTAACGCAAAGCACAGTGCTTTCACGCACCATTTTTACGTTAAGTAAGCGACATTCAATAGTAAGGTGCGTTACGCCACAAGATTATTCGTTTTGTTTCACAATTGTTATAGCGTAACGCACCCTACCTTAAATAAATGCCTCTAGAAATTCAAAACCTAAGCGGTGGTTATACCACAGTACCTATAGTAAAAAATGTCAACCTAGACTTACAAACTGGAGAGTGGTTAAGTTTAGTCGGCGCCAACGGTTCCGGTAAGTCAACTTTTCTAAAATTACTAAGTCGAATTTTATCTCCTTTACAAGGCGCCGTATTACTCGATGGCAAAGTTATTCACTCTCAACCTCCGAATGTAGTAGCTCAACAACTTGCTTTATTACCCCAACAGCAAACAGTTCCTACAGGTTTGAGTGTTCGTCAACTAGTTAGCTTAGGACGCACACCCCATCAACCTTGGTGGCAATGGGAATTAAATGGGGAAGATAAACAAAAAGTTGAAAATGCCATTCAAAAAACGTGCTTAGAAAAATTAAGCAATAGACCTGTAGAAAATTTATCGGGTGGAGAAAGACAACGCGCGTTTCTAGCATTAGCACTAGCGCAGGAACCAAAAGTCTTATTACTTGACGAACCAACAACTTACTTAGATATAAATTATCAATTACAACTGTTGGAATTACTTAAAGAACTAAATCAACAACAACAATTAACGATTGTTACAGTCTTACACGAATTAAACCTTGCAGCAAGATATAGTAACCGTATTGCATTATTTGACCAAGGTAATCTTTGGGATGTAGGTACACCCGCAAAAGTTTTAACACCCGAAGCAATAAGCCAAGTATTTGGAGTAAAAGCTTTAATTATTGATACTCCTGTTGGTTTACAAGTTTGTGCAGTATCCGCCCTATAAACATTAAAAAATGAAAAAACTACTTCTTTTCACACTCCTAATCATCTTATCAGCTTGTTCAAACAATCCCCCAACACAAATTACTCAACCAACTCAAAAATCGAAACGAGTAGTAGCACTAACACCCTTAGCAGCAGATATAATATACAACCTAGACAAAACCAAACTAGTTGGTATTCCTAACGGCAGATACACAGACGTAATAGCAAAAACAAAATTTAATAATTTCCCAAGAGTTGGAACCAACACAGCCATCAACATTGAAAAAATAGTATCACTCAAACCAGACCTAGTATTAGGTGCCGAAGGGTTACACGATAAAATCATCGCCAAGCTTCAAGAGTTAAAAATACCCACCCTAGTTGGAAAAATTAGCAGTTGGCAAGACTTAGAAGACAGTACAAAACAAATTGCACAACAAATAGGCGCCGACCCAAAACCAATACTAGATAAATTTCAATCTTACACTACCAATATACCTAACAACGGAAAAACAGTATTAGTATTACTCCGCGCGCAACCAACATCATCACCGAATGAAAACAGTTGGGCAGGAAACCTACTAGAAAAATTCAAATATAAAAATTTAGCAGCAGACTTACAAGGCAAAGGTCGTATCAAAGGATATATAACACTTTCACAGGAAAAAATACTCGAAGCAAACCCCGAAAAGCTTTTTGTTATTGAGTCAGCAAATTTAAACCCTGATGATTTTAAAAAGTTGCCTTATTGGAGTAAGTTAAAAGCTGTGCAAAATAATCAAGTATATATATTCCATCATGATGGGTTAATTACTCCTATAAATATAGATTCTGTCAAAGATGTATCACAACAATTACGTGAAGTCGGCGCCAAATAATTTCCTAGAGGATAAATGATCAATCACCACTTTGACTTATGACTCAAATTCTTTGTTTGTAAATTTTAATACCCTACAATTTTCGGTGACAGTGCGAATTACGTTTTCTGGTATGCCATCGGGAGCATTAACTTGAAGTTCTAAGGTAATCTCTACTTCTGCACCAACTAAGCTAGTAAAGTGTTGGATAACCTCATCTGCAATTTCTCCAACATCACGCTGTAATCGTAGTGCGTCTAATTTGACACTTCCATAAAAACGTGTCGGCGCCTTATTTTCTGGTTCCGGTACAGTAATTATTTCTGGAATAGGTGATATTGGGTTGCTAGTTCCTCCTGTAGTTAACTCCTAACTCCCATAAAATATCTATTATGGGAAAGCGCATCTCGAAATAACTACGGAATGTGTAGGATTGATTTGGGTTAAGGATTCTCTGTTTTCTGGCGCCAGAACTCATACAGAATTATTTTATTAAAGTATTCAGCCATTAATGACTAAACCTGTTACCTCTCAAAAGTAAGTACTATGTATAAACAATCACGAGCGTGGAGGGACTTGAACCCCCGACCTACAGAACCGGAATCTGACGCTCTATCCACTGAGCTACACGCCCTCGCTTTATAGATTATATCATAGTTTGAATTTTTTGGTTAAAGTAATGAGTGCTGAGTGCTGAGTGCTGAGTGCTGAGTTTTTATATTTTATTCCTAACTCCTAACTCCTAACTCTACTCAGCACTCAGCACTTTCTACTCAGCACTCTATAGAAATGCTGCCGGGTCGGTTGGTGTACCGTCTCTACGAACTTCAAAGTGTAGGTGGGGACCTGTGGATAACCCTGTTGAACCGACTGCTGCTATGTGTTGTCCGCGCGTGACTGTTTGTCCTTCTGATACAAATAATTGGCTAGAGTGACCGTATAAAGTTGTAAGTCCTTTTCCGTGACTTATTATTACGGCGTTTCCATATCCACCGTACCAACCTGCATAAATTACTGTACCACTGTCAGCCGCGCGAATCGGACTACCGTAGGCGCCTGCAAAGTCTATACCCGCATGTAGGCGCCGATATCCAAGTACAGGGTGAGTTCTATAACCAAAAGGACTGCTGATTGGTGCGTCGCTAGGAAAGCCAAATATACCTGTACCTTCTGTAAAGCGTTTACCAATTGCTTTTTGTGCAGCTTCGCGCGCTTTTGCAGCAGCTATTTTTTGCTGAATCAAATTACCAATTGCAATAGAATCTTGTTCAAGTTGAGTTTCTGCTGCTGCTAATGCTAAACGGTCGTTGTTCAATCTTTCGATTAATTGTTCCTGAGACGCTGCCTGAGATTGATAGTCGCTTTTTTGGGCGAGCAATTGTTGACGAATCAAGCTTATCTCGTTTTTGACTTGTTCGACTGCGGTTTTTTGCTCAATAATTCGACTGGCTTCTTCTGTAAGTTTCGCTAGTATCTCCTGGTCTGCTTGATATACCATCTTTAAATGTCGGCGCCGACTTAAAAAGTCATTGATACTTTGGCTTTGCAATAATATTGTCCACCCATGACTAGCTGTCGAACGCTGCAAAAACCTTAATCTTCCCACCGTAGCTTCTTGTCTTGCTGTAAACGAACGTTCAGCTACTGCTAAATCAGTTTGAAGTTGTTCGAGACGGTCGGTAGCTAACTTTAAACGGTTTTCACTATCTTGAATTTGTGTAGTAGTCGTTTGCAAATTTTGCTGTAACCCATTGAGCCTATCTTGGGCTACATTTTGCAAGTTGCCTAAACGATTACGCTCTTGGTTTACTTCCCCACGTTGTTTGTTAAGCTGCTGCTGTTGCTTTTGCAAGGTATTGATAGATGTATTTTTTGCCTGTTCTTGTAGCGATAATGCGGGAAGCCATGTATAAACGATACATAATATACACGATAAAGCAAGAGTAAATCTTAAATAATACCGTCTTGTTGGGAAATATAGGGATTTCATATTTTAGACTACAATCGAACCACAAATATTATTCCCAAAAAAATCTGTTCGCTAACGGCAAAAGGTAATTTTGCGATTGTTTGCCAGATACCAACGCAAAAATACGGGTATGTCAGCATTAATTGCATATATTACCTGACATGAGGTCGTATGAATTCAGGCAGAGGCATTCTTTTAATAGCACTTGTGATTCCCGGTTTAATAGTCATGGGATCATCACTTTATTCTTTCGATGTTGATTATAACGCTTTAGAACGAACTGAAGATTATATCGAAAGACTTGTGCGCGATGGTAACGGTAGTACTCGACAACTCGACTTCGCTTACCATCGCAGTTTATCACACCGTATCAGTGCTTTCACTGATGGCACTTGGGGATTTATCGGCGCCGCTATTGCCGCTCTCGGTGTCCACGGCATGATTACAATGAAAGAGGATGACTTCGGTTTTATCAGCAACAAGCAAGATAAGAAGAAAGCTCAATAATCATTATCGCCGCAGCAACGCCGTGAAAAGTAATATCAATGCAACCCTAGGGGAAACACCACACCTCTGGGGAGTTTTTGTAGTAAGGACTTTAGTCCTTGATTTATTAAAGCGCCAGAAAATTACTTCAAAAATTATTGCAACTCATAATCATTTCGGCTATGATGTTTATAGAAGCAAAAACTAAGTAATTATATGTGACAGGCAGGGATGCCCATCCCACAATAGTTTTATATTTTCCACAATTATTGAGATTATTTTTTATTTAGCTGATTAGTTTGGAGAAACATAATGACACACGTCTTAGCACCATTACCTTATAACTATGCAGCGTTGGAACCGTATATCGACGCTGAGACAATGCAACTGCACCATGATAAACACCATGCAGCATACGTTAACAACTTAAATGCTGCATTGGAAAAATATCCTGAACAGCAAGCGAAGTCACTTGAAGAGTTGGTGACTAACTTAGATGCAGTTCCAGAAGCAATTCGGACTGTAGTGCGAAACAATGCAGGGGGACATTTAAACCATACAATGTTCTGGGAAAGTATGGCGCCGAACGGTGATGGAGTGCCCTTTGGTGAAATTGCACAAGCTATTGAGTCAACCTTTGGAAACTTTGACAACTTTAAGCAGCAGTTTAATGATGCTGGGTTGAAGCAGTTTGGTAGTGGTTGGGTTTGGTTAGTTGTTGACAAGGACAGAAAATTGCAAATTGTGACAACACCTAATCAAGATAGTCCCCTTGCTTTAGGACAACATCCGATATTAGGTAACGATGTGTGGGAACATGCATATTACCTCAAATATCAAAATCGACGCGCGGATTATTTGAAAGCGTGGTGGAGTGTTGTTAATTGGGACAAGGTTAATCAAAGATTTGCTAGCAAGTAATTTAGTGCAGTTTATCTTGTGGGATGCGCGGGCAGGGATGCCCGCTCCACAAGAAGAAGAAATTTTAGATACTTTATAGTAATTGCTTCCAATTTTCCAAATCTTGCAATGACCTATCGCGATATTTTCCATAACGCTCTGGTTTACTCTTAATTTTCATACCTAAATCTGGCAATATACCGAAATTTGGTGGCATCGGTTGGAAATGCTTGGGTGATGCGGAGCTAATAAATTCAAATAAGGCGCCCATCATTGTGGTGTTTGGTAACGTCACAGGTTCTTTACCCAAAGCAACGCGCGCGGCATTAGTACCAGCTAACCAACCACCTGCAGAAGCTGCGGTATATCCCTCAGTACCAATAATTTGACCTGCTGCTAATATATGTGGACGGTCTTTAAATTGCAGTGTTTGATGCATTAACTGGGGAGCATTAATAAAAGTGTTGCGGTGCATCACACCTAACCTTACAAACTCGGCATTTTCCAAACCAGGTATCATCTGGAAAATACGCTTTTGCTCACCCCAACGTAAGTTTGTTTGGAACCCTACCATGTTCCATAACTTGCCTTGCTTGTCTTCTTGGCGTAATTGAATAACTGCATACGGACGTTCGCCTGTGCGGGTATCAGATAATCCTACAGGTTTGAGCGGACCATAACGCATTGTTTCTTCACCACGCAGCGCGAGTTCTTCAATTGGCAAACAAGCTTCAAAAAACTTAACTTTTTCCCTGTCAAAGTCTTTTAACTCGGTTTGTTCAGCTTTGCAAAGTTCTTCCCAAAACCGGATGTACTGTTCCTTGTTCATGGGACAGTTTAAGTAAGCGGCTTCGCCTTTGTCATAGCGCGAAGCCATAAAAGCAATATCCCGATTTATTGATTCTCCCACAATAATGGGACTTGCGGCATCAAAAAAGCTAAGATATTCCATTCCTGTTAAACGCCGCAAATCTTCTGCTAAGTCAGGACTTGTTAACGGACCACTTGCGATAACTACGATACCTTCAGGAATATTAGGACTTTCGCCGCGTCGCAGTTCAATTAAAGGATGTTGTGCGAGGGTATTCGTTAAATCTTCGCTAAACTGTCCTCTATCAACAGCTAAGGCGCCACCTGCGGGAACTTGATGTTCGTCAGCTTTTGCAATTACGATAGAACCGAGGCGCCGTAATTCTTCATGTAATAAACCAGATGCTCTATCCGAAGCCATTGCCCCAAACGAATTACTACAAACCAACTCAGCGAGATGTTCAGTATGATGGGCGCCGCCGAAGCGTGCTGGGCGCATTTCATGTAGAATTACTGGCACACCAGCAGCAGCAATTTGCCAAGCTGCCTCAGTTCCAGCTAGTCCACCTCCGATAACGTGAATTGGTTGTTGCATTGGGGTTTGACGATAGATAGTTTGGTACTTGTGTATGTATACTACATATAATAGATTATTTGTATCCGCTCAGTAAATAAGACTGACTAACAATTTAGAAAAATTTTATGTTATTTGAGGTTTGTCAGTGCTTAATTTACTTGGGTTGTTAAGACTTTACCAAAAAACGTGGAGGATAACTTTCAAGAGGGTTTGATATTTAGTGGATGCGTAAAAGTATCAACCAAGAATTATAGATTAAGTCAAATTTACCAAATTGCTGTATATAATGTTGCATCTTATATAACGCCTATTGATTACAGCGGGCTAATTTATATTTTGAGGCGCTATCAATCTTGTCGTATTTCTTTAAATGCGCTAATATTTAATGCGCGATACACGTTTTACACTATAGTATAAAAAGAAAAATGGATAGCAGCATCTCTACAGTTGATCTGTTTTGTGGTGCTGGAGGATTAACTCACGGGTTTGAGCAAGCAGGTCTTCCAGTTAAAGCTGGATATGATGTAGATTCAGCATCCAAGTTCCCATATGAGCAAAACAACAGAGCAAAATTTATTCTACAGGACGTTGAGCAGTTAAGTAGTTCTGATTTAGAACAGCATTTTTCTAAAAGTGATATAAGGATTTTAGCTGGATGCGCTCCTTGCCAACCTTTTTCAAGTTATTCTAGAAGGTATAACGATAAAGAATATAAGTGGAAACTTTTGTGCGATTTTGCTCGTTTAATAAAAGAAAGCGAGCCAGAAATTGTTTCAATGGAAAATGTTCTTCAGTTGAAACATCATCCAGTTTTTCAAGAATTTAAATCTACGTTAGAAAATTTAAGATACTACTTACAAGTATATGAAGTTAACTGCTTAAATTATGGAGTTCCTCAAACTCGAAATCGTTTAGTTATGCTTGCTTCTAAATTTAGCCCAATCAGCTTAATTCAACCAACATGTAGGCGAGGAGAATACAACACTGTAAGAAAGACTATTGGGCATCTTGAACCTCTTGATGCGGGTCAAGCTTCTGTTACTGATAGACTCCATCAATGTAGCAAGCTTTCTGAACTTAATTTACGTCGTATCCGGGCTTCAAAACCCGGAGGAACTTGGCGAGATTGGTCTGAAGATTTAATTGCTGACTGTCATCGAAAAAAGAGTGGTAAAACATATCCTGCAGTTTATGGTCGGATGGAGTGGGACAAACCTAGCCCAACAATTACTACACAATGTTTTGGCTTTGGGAATGGAAGATTTGGGCATCCTGAGCAAGACCGAGCAATTTCTCTTAGGGAAGCTGCTTTACTACAAACTTTTCCATCAAATTATCAATTTGTCAATCCTAATGAAACAGTCGTATTTAATAGTGTAGGACGATTAATAGGAAATGCGGTACCTGTTGATTTGGCTAAAATAATAGCTGAGAGTATTTTACAACATATTAAGCAGATATTATAGACTTATCCAAATATTCCTGCTTATTTAAGTAGTCTTGAATATTTTTTAATATTTGCTGAAGATACTCTATTACCTCTTCCTTAATTTTTAAAATGTCACCAATACTAATATCTCTCCCAACTTCTGCAAATGACTTATTTCCATGTGCTAAATCATTTCTATTTCGCATAATGTTATATAAGTTTTCACCATGTTTTGTTTTAGAATAGTCAGTATCATGAGAGAAACCATATTTTCTAGCTGTTTTCGTAATCTCATCGCGATCAACATTACCTGAGAATAGCTCTTTACTATTAAATCCAAGTTTAATAATGTCAATAGAAATATCTTTTATTCTTGAGTGAACATTGTCAGGAGAGCGATTTTTAAAATTATAAATTGCAACCTTTTTTATTTCTACTCTCAAAGAGTCAAAAGAAACTTTTTTACTAACTAATTCATCAAATATTGCTTCTATCGCATTCCGCATAGTTGATTCTACTAAATTGTATAATAATAAAAACGCATTTGCTTTTAGCGTTTTGACTAGCTCAGAATCAATATTTACAATATTGGAATTTTTGTCATCCCCTAATACAGCTAATTTTGTTGTTCCTACAATCAATCCTTCTAAAAATAAGAAGTACTGATTTACCTCGTTTACACGTGTATTAAAATCTTCGATAACTGTTTGCATAACTAAGTTAGAAGCTGGTCTCGTACATACTCAATACGGCGAATTACTTTAGGTCTTGAATTACTTGCATCGGAAGTAGTGTATTCTTTAAATTCTTTTGAATCAAGCCATTTAATTGATTTTGGCTTAAGATTGCTTTTTATTCTTAAAGCAAGTGCGACACCTACAGAAATTGCTTCAAAACGGATTCGAGGAGTAGTTGTGTGTGTTTTTCCCTTGCGAAATCCATTAGGAAAATACTTTTCTACAAAATCAAGCATTGATTCAAATTCTGCTTCAAATTTATCTCGATTAAAATCATCATTATTATTTTTTTCTAAATAGTCATTTAGAAACTCATTCACCTGACGTTCAAAATTTTTGTAATTATTTAGGTACGCAAAAAATCTTAACACAAACTCTTGCGGTTCGCGTCTAAGAATAAGAGCTTTAGAGAATGGACAAAGTTCACGAAATTTAGAATTATTGGACAGATGCTCTATAAAGTTAAGGAATGGTCCACGCTGTATACCACTGCGTTTTTCCATATCATTTAGGACAACGCTACCTGTGTTAATTCTTTCAAACATATCTCTACGGATATCTTCATCTGCTTTTTCAGTTAATTGAATCATCCTAAGAGTTGTTCTTTTAAAGCGCCTTTGTCGAGGAAGGGGCAAGTCCATGAACTTAAAATCATTTAATTTTTCAAGTTTTTCTAGCTTTTCCAATTTAAGTTCATTATTTAAAAATTTAGCTAAAGTACGAATACGTTGTGTACCATCTATAATTTCTAGCCGTGCCTCATTTTCCTCATCAGCAATATCAGCAACAAAAATGTAAGGAATAGGTAAACCTAAAAGCACAGACTCAATAAATTTTGATTGCCTAGCGTCATCCCAAGCTATTTCACGCTGATAATCAGGGATAAATAATTCATTAGTATCGTCATCTTTACCGTCCATATACTTCTGGACAAGGATTTCTACTGGATACTCTTTTGTATCATAATCTACAGGTTTCTGCTTTTCTCTGATTTCTGCTTCTGCTGCATCTTTCTGCTCATCCGTAACTTCCGTTTCTTGTTGTATATCATTTGCTTTTGGCATAGTACACTCTAACTCAGATGGGATGAATATATCAAAACTAGCAAAATACAAAGCTGAGTTGTAACATTTTTAAATATAAAAAAGTTCACATCCAATAATCAGACTTCGAGATGGTTCAACTGTCAGAACTTGGAAGAATCCTTGCTCGTGTAGACCATGTGTTTGTCGCAGACAGAAACGACCGAATGATTTATGGAGGTTTTGTAGGTTGTAACCGTTCAGGGGGTGCCTACGGGTTAACCCAAACATAAACAAAACTTTACTGCTGCATCATCCAAACAAGGAAAGCTAAAATTTGGTTGACAGGAGGTAATGTATAATCAGTCAAATCAACAGTTACATTATTTTCTTCTAATTTCAAAAAGCGCCACTGTGTACCATTACTTATGGCGCCAAAAATAGTATTAATTGAGTTATTGTTTGCCTCATTAAAACGTTGAGCAGCAACCATTTCTGCGACACATTGCCCGTATCCGCTTTTTAAATCGGCTTTTTTTGCTTCAACGATGATTGCAACAGGTGCTTGAATTTCCAATACTAGTGGAGAACGACTGAGAAGAAAATCCACAAGTCCATTTAGCCCTACAGAATCATCAACAGAAAAATCTTCACCGGAAAATAAGGATATTTGTTTGTTTAAGATTCTTCTTACTTCTAGTAAAACTGGGTAAATAATGCCTTCTGAGCGAGCTTTTTCACTGGCAGTTGCTGAAATTATTAAGGTATCATCAAGGTATTCTTTTAGTAATGTAGAAGGAACTGTCGGCTCAATCTCTGGGAAAAACTTTTCTTCTTTAACTTTTAAATTAAAAGCATCAGTTGCTCGTTTTAGTGTTGTAAATTGACTGTAAGGCATTTTGTAACCTCGTATTTATCTAAACCCAGTATGCATTATGCTGCTATATCAAAATACTTGATTGTATTCGATTGCCTTTATTTTATAGAAGAATCGAGCTTTTGTGTTTTGAATTTTGGCGCCACTGATAGATAAGTGCGATCAAAGGAAGCTAGCTTATCCGTTCGTTCTACCAGTTTTGCTTAAGATACTTATTACTTCTTGGTATCCTCCATACCTAGTATTCGCTCTAGCAGTTAAGCTGTTACTCCCGTTGGACGGTATGAGAAACCGACTTGAGTTAGTAGTAATATTGCAAAACACATTTGATAATTTTTTTACTAATTTGTTTTTCGTTCTTTGTGGAATCGAGAATTATTGAATGCTGGTCTATCAAAAAACTACAGCAGAACTTTTTACTAATAAATTAATTATGTTATATTATAAAATATTTAATTATTCAAGTTACAATTGTAAAAAAAATTATGGCTCAGGCAATCCTTCAGAACATTATTAACCAACTTCAAGAGCTTGAAACAGAAGAATTATACCAACTCAATCAAGCAATTAAGCAACACATTACTGTTAAAACGCAAACTGAATCGGAAACTGCATTTGAGCAGGCATTGTTGGAGTCTGGACTTGTCAAAGAAATTAAAAAGCCCACTTACCGGAATGTAAGCACGGAGCAGTTAATAAAAGTGGAGGGGAAGCCACTCTCTGAAACAATTATTGAGGAACGGCGCTAGATGGCGGTTTATTTTATTGACAGTAGTGCCCTCGTCAAACGTTATGTGAATGAAGTTGGCTCGGCTTGGGTCTTGGAATTATTTAATTCTCAGCCAAGCAATAAAATATTTATTGCTGCTATTACAGGTGTTGAAATAATTGCTGCAATTAATCCTTTTTCCGTAGCATCTGTAAAATCAACGCCCAATTCCTTAACATCCATATCTGGCTTAATAATATATATATCGGCGCCGTTATAACTCTCAGATATTTCTTCTAACTGAAACATATCTCGATAGAGTACACCTGGTTCATTACTAATAGCGATGACTTTTTGGTATCCTGCTTCTACCATTTCTATAACTGGGCACATACAAGTGTACGATGCATCAATATAAGGTTTTTGGTTTATCCAAGCTGGAATATCCCAAGCATGTAGCATCCGACTCAAAGCATAAGTGACTTCATCAAAATTACTTGCATTAAGCTGCAATTTAGGCTCTTCCGTACTTAGCGTGCTAAATCTGTTGATAAATTAGCTTAAAATTCTTACTATGCTTATGTTACAGCCATTATTACCTTTATAAAGATTAAATTAATCAAATTTCAACTATAAGTGCCTGTAAGCCTTGATAATAAAGGATAATTATCGATTTTAATGAAAATTTAGCACGCTATGTACGGAAGAACCTAAATATTGTTATCAAACATACATTAAAAATTAATAATCATTATTCCTCATGAGTGATGTTGCAGAGCCAAAAAATATCTAATCTACTAAGGCAATTGCTTTCGTATTAATTATGCACCCTTACTTTCAAGAACATACATCTGAGTATGCTGAGTTTATTGAGGAGTACAATTGCTTCTTAAAGCATTACGCAAAATCTCAAATGTTTTGTAAAAAAAATACATAATTTATACCGCAAATACCGAGACATCTTCAGGCCATACACAAGCTGTAGAGGCACATCTTGATGCAACAAAGGCTTACATACGACTTGTTGCCATACACGAACGTCTGGTTCTAAAATGCTGGCACAATTTCCACACGTAGGAATCTCAAATGAGAATAAACTTACTAAGTTCTACTTGCTTGCCTGATTTTTCTGGTCTGTATTATCAGAAAAACTCTTTTAAATTGCTCAAATTCTTCTGTACTTAATTCAGTTTTTTGCCAAGCTTCGCGCTGCATCAAACGCTCAAACCAATCATTCAATTTTGGATATTCACTCAAATTAAATCCAGATTTTGCTAGTAAAGATATATCAGTTCCTGCTACGATATCAGCCAGACTTAAAGTTTCACCTCCAAAATATACATTTTCCCCTAACGTTGCGGTAAAAAATTGAAATACAGTATTGATATGTTGCTGGGCTTGTATGTATACTGGTGAATCTGGCTCTTTGAAAATAAATGAAATAGCTTTTGGCAATAATTCATTGCTGGACACCAACTGCACCATCTTTACTGTTCCTAACGCTTGCGCTTCTTTTGGTAAAAGTGCAGGAACCGGATATTTTGCTTCGAGATAATCTAAAATTGCTAGTGACTCAATAACCCTAAAACCATCATCTATAATTACAGGTACATGGTGGAATGGGTTTAACTCTAAATATTCAGGCGCCATTTGGTCGCCATTTAAGTTCATAATTACTGGTTCAAACTCAATTTGCTTTTCTAGCAAAGCACGCCATACACGTCTCGCCATTGGTGAACGCGGATTGTAGTAAAATTTCAACATTCTGTTTTACTCCTTGATAAAAAAGACTGAACGGTCTGTTTGCAAATAAAAAAATACACTTATATTTCCCAGTCTGTACTCCCGACAAAAATAGTTGCTCCAGTTTCTAGTTGGTTATCGAGTGCAGAAGAAGCAACAGCGCGCGCGAATTCCTCTACTGTAGGTAGAACACCTGCTTGTTGTTGCCTCTTTTCAATCAAACCAGGATTTTGACGCTGCATTAATTTGGGTGTAATTGTACCTTCAATTAAATCACCGCTTACTACAATCAGTTTGATACCCCTTTTCGATAGTTCTGGTATATACGCGCGTAATGTTTCTTCACCTGCTTTTTTACTTTGTGCAATAGGTTCATAAAATGGGTAAACTGGTTTATCACCATAAAAGTGAGCTAAGTGACTAGTAACAAATACTATACGTCCACCATTTGACATTAAAGGTAATGATAAATCAACCGCGCGTTTTTGGGCAGTTAGGTTAAGTTGCATTGGGTAGTCTGGGTCTTTGCCTTTTTCTAATCCACCACTAGCATTTAGAATAAGCAAGTCAAGACGACCAAATTTTTCTTGCACTAATTTTATCATCTCCTTCATGTCGTTCTCGCTTGTTAAGTCTGCTTGTGCAAGTAAAGCTTGGCGCCCTTTTTCACGTACAATATTGGCAACTTCTTCTGCACGAGAAGTTTTACTGTGATAGTTAATTACTATATTGAATCCTGCTTCAGCTAAAAGATATGCAGTATTGGCGCCAACTCCTCGTGATGCTCCTGTAATTAGAGCGACTTGTGCTGTATCATTTTTCATTCAAAACCTCATTAATTATTTCTTTCATGGTATAAACGTAAGACAAATTGCCCTGCTGGTGTTTTCCGAAATTGATTTACCTCTTGTGCCATATTTACAGGGAAATTATCTAAGCTACCCCGTGTAGCTGGGTGTTCAGGTGGTGCAATAGTTGGTGCAGCAAGTGCAGCAAATGTTATATCTGCTGCGGAAAGTTCATCTCCAACTAAGTAACGGCGCCCGTCTGCTAATATATTGCTAACTTGTTCAAAGATTTGCTGTATTTTTTCATGTGTTTCAACTGTAGATTCAGGAGTTATATTAAATTTTTTACAAGCCAGCGTGCGAGTTTTAGAAAAAACTAATGGAAATAATACACGTTCTATCCAAGGTACATTTCTACACCATGCTTGTTTTACAAGTTTGGGGTCGTTTATCGTATGAGAATAACCCCAAACTCTTGTTAAAACTCCTAATTGCTCATCAAATAATTCTTCTAATTCTTCAACCTCTTTTCTTAATTCTACTTGACTAGGGTATAACTTCTTATCAACTGAGGCAATCGAATCAAGATATTTCAAACAATCAGTGGAGTCTAAAAATATACTATCTTTCGTAACGAGTATTGGTGTTGTCTTTCCACCTAAACGAGGCGCCACTAATAAATGAAATGGCGGAGAATGACATTCTTCAATATATGATATTTTCAAGCGGTCTAATGCCCATCTGACTTTTTCACAGTAATGGCTGATTGGAATTGTAATTAATCGCATCTGATTTTAGATTGTTGTAAAGGCTGATTTACAAATACCATAAAAGACCGAATGGTCTGTTTTGATGTAAAAAATAAAGGCGTGATTTATATCCTCAAATCACTATTAATATAGTTATTCAAATGCTTAATCGCGCGTTCAAGGTGTATAGAGTCACCGTTAAGTTTGCTCATCATTACAGAACCCTCAAGAGTTGAGATAATAATCGACGCGACTTCATCACCATCAACATTTGGTTTGACTTCACCTTTTTTGATGCCTTTCTCGATAATACGACGAAAAAGCTGGCGCCATGAGTCCATTGCTTGCTGCGCGCGTGCTTTTAAAGCTGGATGCGCGTCATCGCTCTCGATAGCAGTATTTAGTAATGGACACCCACCTTTGATAATCGGATGCTGTGGATTATCTATATAAATACGGAAAACATCAACAATAGCTTGCAAACGTTCTATTGCATGTTTCTTGCTTACCCACGCTTCACGGTAGCGTTTCTGAATTTGCGAAACAGCATAATCAAACGCAGAGAGCGCTAAATCATCTTTACTTCGGAAGTGGTTATAAATTCCTCCTTTCTGTAACCCAGTCACCTGCATAATATCCGACATCGAAGAACCCGCATATCCTTGCTGGTTAAACAAAGATGCTGCTTTCTCGATAATCATCGCCTTGGTGTCATCGCCCTTCGACATGTGTGAGTGTAGAGACGCGATATATCGCGTCTATGCTGAGTGATTAAGACCGATTGGTCTGATATTAGCATATAGGGAGTTAGGAGGTCAAGTAGCTAGTGGTTTATATCATTAGTTTTGGTTGGTTAATTTGCAACGGATATAACGGATGTAACGGATAATTTATTGCTTACAAACAATATCTAGTACTCCATGTCATTAATTATCCTAATATATATTTTTTACTACAGAGGAACAGAGTTATAGAATATGTGTAGAGACGTTACATGTAACGTCTCTACGAGATTTCGGGTATTACTATGAACGGAGAAAACGTTACATTTAACCTAGACACCGAGAAAAAGAATACATACAGAGATTATATACTGAATCAAGCAGTAGATACAGAGATGAAAATATACTGTTGGCAGCTTGAGGAAATTACAGATGGTATTGCGGAAGCAGAAGCAGGAGACTTTGCTAGTCCTGAAGAAGTTAATGCCGTTTTTGCACAACTATGTTTAGGTTAACAATACATGCCTCAAGATTGCGTCTTCAATTGCATAATCAAGTAAGTACGGCGCCGCAAACTGATTTGGTTGTTGAGGTAAATTCGCGCGTTGCCAACTAATTGTTCGCTGCAATGCTTCATCAGAAGGCACAATTTCTTTGTATCCCAACTCTTTACGAATACGAGTTGAGTCTACTAGCCAATCTTGCTTTACATTAAGTGGCAACTTCCATTCTGGTGGTAATTGACTTTCCGGTACAGTAACAACTTTACCCTGCCATTGAGCTATTTCCCCTACTTGAGTAATGCGAAGAGCTTCACTTTCGTTTTCTATATCACCAACGTGATAAATGCGATTTGTTGCACGCGCGTTCGTGACTACCAGTGCTATTGCATACGCCACATTTTCTACATAACCATAAGAACCACGCCAATTAGCTACACTTTCTGGCAATACAATTGCAGGACGATTATCATCTATACGCTGTAAATACGGAAACAAACGATGCAATGGGTCATTTTCACCGTACACCATTGGCAAGCGTATTACTGTTCCTGGTAAATCAGGATTTGACATTACAACCTTTTCAACCAGAATTTTTTCATAATCATCTGGCGCCTGTAAAGGTCTATTTGGCATTTCCCGAAACGGATAAAGTGAAGTACGTAGAGGTGAATCTTCAGTTAATGGTACTGGAACAACATCTGATTCTTTTCCTAGAAGCACGCTGTAAGCTTGATATACATCAATACTACTAACTGCAACTACACGCGCTTGTATGTTTTCTAGTGCCTCAAATAGCGTGCGCACATCGTGTTCAGTATACGCAATCATATCGAGTACAACTTCAGGAGAAAGCTTTTGTAACTTATCTTTTATCTGAATGATATTCTGCCGTTCTCCCAAAATTTCATGTACACCTGCTGGTAATTGAGCAGTTGTTTTTCCTCGATGAAATATAGTTACCTCGTGCCCCATCTGTATAAGATGGCGAATAACGGGAGGCCCGATAAAATTTGTGCCACCTATAATTATAATTTTCATTTCTCGAATACTCCCATTACTCCAAGACGAATTGTGATAACCTCTACATCTGTAATTGCTTGATGAGGTCTGTTTTTTGCATTAGCAGGTGTAGACCAAAATGCTCCTGCCTCACATTGGCGCCCAGCCGTTTCAATAATTCCATCCAAAACATATACATATTCATTGCAGGGGTGATAATGAACTGGTATCACTGTACCTGCTGCAATTTTAAGGCGATGAATTGAGCCTTGTGGTACAGGTTCTGCCAATGGTAATAGTTGGGCACCAGAAAGCCTACTATACGGTTGGTCTAGAAAAGTCGATCTGCCGAAAGTGGATGCTCCCATTTTGATCCCCCTAACCCCCCTTAACAAGCTACTGTGTACACACAAGTCTCTAAAAGTTGCCTTTCTTCTCTTTCTTTGCCTCTTTGCATACGAGCGCGGTTAATTCTTTAACGAACCGCAAAGTACGCAAAGTACGCAAAGGGAAGGAATGTAAGAATTATAAAAAGATGTGTGTACACAGTAGCTTTAACAAGAGGGGAACAAGAAATTAAGCAATAATCTTAGCCCCCTTCCACGCGGGGGTTGGGGGGATTTATCTTTGAATAATAGTGTCGATCAATCCATAAGTTTTTGCTTCAAGAGCGCTCATAACTAAATCTCTTTCAGTATCAATTTTGATTTTATCTATCGATTGATTTGTATTAGCAGCTAATATCTGATTAATCGATTCTTTTAAGTAAAGAACTTCTTTAGCTGCTACTTCAATATCACTGGCTTTTCCTTCAGTACTTAAAATTGGTTGACTTATAGAAATCCGTGCATTTGGAAGAGCATATCTTTTGCCTTTAGTACCTGAAGATAGTAAAAGTGTTGCTGTCGCTGTCGTATTACCAATACATACAGTAGATACATTACTACGAATTTGAGTGATAACATCGTATACAGCAAATGCAGTTGTTAAGGCGCCTCCATTGCTATTGATATATAATGTTATATCTTTATCTGGGTCTTCAGCATCAATAAATAACATTTGAGCTACAATTAAATTTGCGACTTCTTCTGTTAAGTCTCCACGCAAGAATATAATTCTTTCTAATAGTAATCGAGAATAAATATCAAACTGATTTGGTGCCTGATTTACTGTTGCAAAACCAATTTGTGAAGGAATATTCATTGCTTACAACCTCCGTGCGTCTTAATCTTTTGCTACACATAAAATAATGACTTAGCTCTTGTAATAACTCTTGTAGAAACTCTTGTGATAACTCTTGTGATAACTCTTGTGATAACTCTTGTGGGATGGGCATCCCTGCCCGTCCCCTTATAAAACAAACCCACTTTACACATCACAATTGAGAACCTGAAATAAATTTTGATTCAGCTTATCTTCCCATCCACCATTGAAATAAGCACTCATAATAATGCTTATAGATTGCTCAAGGTCATTATTTATTAACCCATAGCTAGGAATCAAAGTAGAAACTGCTAATTGTCTATTCAAAGAAGCAGAAGGAACAGATTTATTAGTATGCCAATCGTACTGTTCTTGACGTTCTTGCTTAAAAGCATTTTCAATTACTCGATGTTCCAACCGTAATACAGTTCCACCATCTACAGCTTCTAACGTCCAAGTTACAATCGAAGGCTGATACATCAAACTATCTTTCCAAGTAAACGACAGGCGCCTTGGTTCATCAAGTTCAATAACTTCACAATTTATATGCGCGCTCATTCCTGGTAGCGATGAATATATAAATTGAAACTTATGTCCAAGACGCGCTTCAAAATTGTTGTCCATCAACCAAGCAGCTAACGCTTTCTGATTTGTTATTACCTGCCAAACTCTTTGTAATGGATAAGGATAAAAAACTTTCTTATTTAAGTATCTGAGCATGGATTCTCCTCCAAATAATCGCCAAGGGCGCCTAATTTGTCTTGCCAGAACTGTTCATAATCACTAATCCAGTCTGATATTTGTTTCAATGGTTCTGGATTTAGACTATATAAACGCTGGCGCCCAGATTTTCGCATTTGCACTAAGTCAGCTTCACAAAGAATTTGCAAGTGCTGAGATATAGCTGGCAAACTCATGGCAAATGGTTCCGCCAACTCTTTAACTGCTTGCTCTCCTAAACGCAATTTATCTAATAGCGCGCGCCGAGTCGGGTCTGCAATAGCTACAAACACATCGGCGCTAGCAATGGGTCTACTCATTCTATTTAACTACATATTTAAGCAATCGCTTAACTATCTTTCATGATATATAAGCAATTGCTAAAATGTCAAGTCGGGTGGGCACTGCTCGCCATACATACTATGCACACTTTTACCACAGAGGCACAGAGAGACAGAGGAAGAGAGTTAAACGAGTTGTAATTTGAGTAATTTAACCATTTCCTCTCCAATCAATGAAGCGGAAGCAGGGTTTTGACCTGTGACGAGATGTTCTGATACACTAACTTTTGGTTGGAAGTTTACAGCTTTTTCTACAAGTGCGCCTAATTCAATAAATTTTGCTTCTAACAAAAATGGCACAACTTCTGTTAGTCCAACTGCTGCTTCTTCTTCGTTAGTGAAACAAGATACTGTTTTCCGAGCTACTAGATATTCACCGTTGCTAAGTTTAATATTTACTAGTCCAGCAGGTCCATGACATACGGCACCGACAATACCACCCTTTTCATAAATGCTTGCTGCAATCTTAGCAAGTTCGATATTGTCAGGAAAATCCCACATAGTACCGTGTCCACCTGCGTAGAAAATTGCATCGTAGTCTGCTGGGTTGACTTGGTGTGGCGCCAATGTATTTTCGACTTGCGCTATTTTTTCGGGGTTGTCCAAAAATGCTTTGTTAAGAGGGTCATTCATATCAATACCAACCATCGGCGCCTTGCCTCCTTTGGGACTAACATAATCTACGCTAAAACCATTCTGGGTAAATACTGCTTCAGGGTGTGTGACTTCAGGAAGGTAAAACCCTGTTTCTCTGCCAGTATTACCGAGAGTTGCATGGCTAGTAAGAACGATGAGAATTTTAGGTTGCATTGTTTTCTCCTGTAAAAATCAATTTATTGCTGCATAAAATTTCCACCTTCTACATATAAAGAGCAGAAGATGAAAAATTTATGGTAAAAACGATGAAAATTAAAGCTGTACTTGCTGGTTTAGCTATTATTCCCTTGAGTTTTTTCGCACCTGCGGGAAATGCTCAAGCTGGACTAGTTGCTACACAATGGTTTTTCGGTAATTGGGATTGTTTTATCGACGGTAGACCAGCAAAAATGCAGTGGCGTGTTGTCGATGACCCTCAAACACATTGCGATGGTAATGTTTGTTCTACCTCATCTGGTGTAAAAGTTGTTGGAAGATTTAGTGATAACGGTAGTGCATGGGTTCCTTTAGCACAGCGTTATATTCGTGGTTCAGAATTTGGTATTCGTTACCAAGGCAGAGAACAAGACAACTGGCTTTTAAGATATGACGCGCGTACTCAAACTGCTAACGGTTGGACTACCTGGCGCGGAAATCGTTACCCGTTACAATGTCGCAAAGTTTAAATCAATGTAGAGACGTAACATGTTACGTCTCCACAAATTTTGTGTCACATTTTCATCCTAATCTTGATTTATCTAAAATACAAATTATGAATTTTAGATATTACTATAAATATATTTATAGTAAATATGGTTAATCTGGAGTGGTATCGCAGTTTCATTACGGTATATCAAGTTGGAACCACATCACGCGCGGCTGAAGTTTTACATCTCACACAACCAGCAGTTAGCCAGCATCTTGCTGCATTAGAGTCTGCCCTAAACACGCAGTTATTTGAACGAACACCTCGAAAAATGCTGCCAACTGATACTGGTAAACGACTTTATAATCAAGTGGTGCCTGCTATAGAAACATTAGATGCAGTAAACGCACACAGTAATTTTTTACAATTACAGCAAATAATACGCTTAGGTACACCACAAGAGTTTTTCAACGAAAAAGTTTTGGTTTCGCTTCAACAAGATGAAAATATTAGCTATGTAATTAAGTATGGAATTACAAGCGAGTTAATTAAGTTACTTCAAAACACTGAACTTGATGCAGTTATCGCAACGCAAAAAATTAATAACTCAGAAATCGAATATCAACTTATATATGAAGAAAATTTTTGGCTAGTGGCGCCGCCAGAATTTACAATACCCTCTACACCATCAATACAATGGTTGAAAGAGCAACCTTGGATAGCTTACGCTGAAGACTTACCTATAATTCGCCGATTCTGCCGAATAGTTTTTGGAATGAGAATCGATATTAACCCTAAATTAGTAATTCCAGATTTACGCGCGATACGTGAGGCTGTATCGTATGGATTTGGCGTAAGCGTACTACCTGATTACTTGTGTCAAGATTGGGTTTATAATAAACGCTTAACATTGATGCTAAAATCTAGTACGCCTGTTACAAATCAGATTATGTTGGCGTTTCGTAAGTCAGAACGTCAAACACAGAAAATACAAATGCTATATAAGTTACTATGTATTAATGATTGAACATCTTGTGGAGTGGGCATCCCTGCCCGCACAGACAGTCTTTAAGTATGGTATACAAGTTATTAAATTACACGTATCTTATGGAGCAAGATTCATTGCCAACGGAGGTTATTTTAACTCATCCACGTCAAACTCTTGGAAATGTCCAACTTGACTGGATGCCACAACCTGGAAATTATCTTGATTTAGAAGGAAAAACCTACGCTGTTTTAGAACGCAGTCACAAGTATCAACTGAAGTCAGGACGCTACCGCTTGCATAAAATTGCTATCTATGTTCAGTCAGCGCAGCGTCCTACAGAAAAAAGTTTAGTTAATGGACGTTGGGTGGTTGGCGATGCTACTTGTTGTTACAATGCTCAGTCTGAAATTATACGCTGCGCTGTTAACCCAAATGGCCCTTGTGAGTCTTGCCGCTTTTATAAAAGTGCTGAATAGAAAGTGCTGAGTGCTGAGTAGAGACGCGATTAATCGCGTCTCTACAGGAGTTAATGGTTAAGGGTTAAGTTAGAAGTTCAAAATCACAACTCAGCACTCAGCACTCAGCACTCAGCACTCAGCACTCAGCACTCAGCACTCAGCACTTCTTTTATTGTTAAGCGTGTGCCGTTGACAAAATCCCATCCTGACTGGGGACGTTTCCCTGATGGTTGAACTTCTAATAGTAATAACATCCCGTCTCCAGTTTGTACTAATGCTCCCATTCCTTTAATGATGCCGACTACTTCACCTGGTTTAGTTGCTAGAACAAATGTGCTAAATAGTTTTTCGAGTAATGATTGATATTGAGAGGGTAAATTAATTGGAACTGCGGCGCCAAGGGGAATAGTAGCGGTTATTTTGAGTGGTTGGTTACGAAAGCTGGTGATACAGTTTGGGTAAAATCCTCGAATTTGATTATGTAGGGCAAGCGCGCTTTTTGTCCAATCTATTTTATAGTCGTCTTTTTTTATCAGTGGAGCATAAGTTGCCTTTTCGTTTTCTTGCGGTGTTGGAACAATCTCATTTTTTTCTAATTTGAATAATGTTTCCAGTAATAACTCGGCACCTGTTGTTGCTAATCGTTGGGCTAAAATATAAGCATTATCTAGTAAATCTACTGGTGTTGTGACGGTTAGAAGCATTGCTCCCGTATCCATTCCCGCATCCATTAACATTGTTGTTATACCCGTTTCTGTTTCACCGTTGCACAAACACCATTGAATCGGAGCGGCACCTCGGTAATATGGCAATATTGAGCCATGTACGTTAATACACCCTAGTTTTGGCATATCAAGAATCTCTTGCGAGAGTATTTGTCCGTAAGCTATAACTACAAATGCATCGGCGCCTGACTGTCTGAGCAAGGCTAAAGTTTCTTCGTCTTTCTTGATTTTTGCTGGTTGCCAAATCGGTAAGTTGTGAGCTAAAGCTATGCTCTTTACTGGCGAAGGTGTTAAATTATTACCTCGCTCTCGGCGTTTGTCTGGTTGCGTTACAACCGCTAACACCTCAATGTCTGGGTGTGTGAGTAGTTTTTCTAAAGTCGGAACCGCAAATTCTGGTGTGCCAAAAAATACTATTTTCATGCTTTCTACTGGAAGTTTGACGAACTAGTTATCATATATTTCTATTATTAAAGAGAAACAATTATTTATTTATGCCCATAAACCAGATTAGATGCTCCGGTCTGTGATCAAAAACACTTGTATTCAGTGTTTACTCGGTTGAGCATCCACCATTCCTGAAATAAATTAGTTTATCAAAGATAACTTACCTCAAATTTTTCTAGGAAAAGGGGAGACAAAACATAGGTGAGTAGGGTTATAATATATTTGGAACGAAGCCTGCCAGTACATCTACCGTGTCTGTTTCTATCCACTTTTTCTGAGTAGCGCTTGTTACCAAAATTTACTCTTTTGGTAGATTCGATTAATTTATTATTAATCTATGTTAAGTATAGCCTCAGATTACTGAGTTCAGTTCAGACAAAAAAGTATTAACTGAAACGTGCGTTGAAATTATTATTATTTCTCTATCAGTGTAAATAACTAAAAAATGATGCAGTCGAGTACAAGTATGGTTATGTATATTTAACCATATATATGTCGGCTGATTAACTTATTGACACATACGCATGTGGGTATCCGCTTCCGTATGGGTACTGTATTTTTGGTTAAATCTGATTAACTGCTCGTTCAAGATTTTCTAATTTGTTCTTGCTAGTACTAAATGCATGAGCGCATTCAGTATATTCTGTTAGGAACAAATGATAAATTAACTCCTCTTTTACTGATTGGCTGTGTAATTCTGGAAACATTATTTGTTTTTCAGGAATCGCTTGATGCCAAGGTGTATCTATAAATTGTGGAATTACTTAAAGTTGTTCACAATTTTTAAACTTTAGAGAGTTGTAGTTTAAAATACCTGTTTATGTAAAACTATGCTAGACTGAAGCGGATTTCCGTTCAGTGCTTTAGTTCTCTGTTATACATAATAGCTATAGCTTGCCTGGTTTCGCTTCCTCAGTATTTCTCTTCGCACAGCAACACCCCAATCTAGAGAGTCAGCAGATGTTGAAAACCCTTTTGTTGTCGGGATGGTTTCGCACTAAACCATTCCTTAAGTATGTTGTAGTTGTGATGCTAATTGGCCCTTTAGCAGCAGCTAGTAGTCATGCGACCACTTCAACAACCCCAGAATTGGAGAGCGCTTCTGTTGCTACTACTGATTCGATACCAACAGCACCTGCAAATACTGTTGATACTAGTAGCGCAAATCCTCAATTGCCTACAACTGATAATAATTCCTCACAACAAAAATCTGACTCAATGCCCACAATGGTTGCTGCTGTCATTGAACCGCAACAACCTAGCTTAGATACAGATAATCATTCACTTTTGGCGGATGATAGTTCCCACGCTAACGAATCTACTAACGATTCATTAGCGGCTGTTGAATTGGCGCCTCCAGTTGTTCGGTCTGAGTTTTCATCAATCGAGATTCCGGCACAGAAGAATGATTTAATTGAGAGACTAAAAGCTTCTAAGACTAAGGTCGCTATAGAAAATGGTTCGCTATACGTCACAAAAGTGACACCTGTACTTCGCGACTCACAATTACCTACAACTTCAAATAACGTTAATCCTCAACCTGAAGCAGGGCAGCAAGAATCTAATGACCCATTAGGTAGCGCTTACCCAATTCCAATGAAATGGATTAATGCAACCCAAGAATCTATGGCGCCGAGAGGTGGTGGTGTACGTTACTATCGCAGCGTACCAGTAATTTCTCCAGATGGGCGTTATGCAGTTTACAGTCGTATTCAACTAGAAGTAAAACCTGAGACACATAACAGTCGCGTTAGTAGCGTTTTATTCATCGAAGACCGCCAAACTAAAGCGTTACGTGTTCTTTCATCAACTTCACGCAATAGCGATGTTTTGATTAACGTCAAAGCTCAACCTGACGCAAACGGCGAAGGAACAATAGGGGTATTGGTTCCTGTAAGCTGGTCAGAAAAAGGAGAGCGCTTCCTAGCACGACGCTTTGAAGGTGTAATGAATACATCTGACGTTTCCGATTATGCCGTAATTTGGCATCGTGAAAAGAATCATACAAATACCGTTGGTCCAGCGCACCAAGAAAACGAGCATGAAAAAATCTCTATCTTGTTAGGCTGGAGTAAATCTCAACCAAATCACGTTCTATTCCGTGCTGGCGAAATGGGTGAAGAAAATTGGGCACTTCTTTCTGTTTCCGACGAAGGAAAAACTAATAATGCTACAGAAGTTGACCAACCTGTAACCTTCGGCAAACAAGCCGTTGACGTTTGGGCAGGACCGCAAGTTGCTTACCGTTAGTTCATAAGTTTCAATCAGGTTCAACTAAATATTAATATTTTTACTAACAAAGATACCCGACTTCTCCTTGAGTCGGGTATCTTTGTTCTAACAACCTGATATATCTAAAATAATTTAAAGTTTTGTTTACCTATAACGACGAATCAATAATAGCTAAATAGTTAAATAGTAATAATTAATCATAAGCCGACATTGGCGAACGCGTGCTATTAACAATTAACTATTAGCTGTTGATTTTGTATTCATGGAGATGATTCAGATGCATCTGAAGAATTCGCTTGATTAGTAGTCAATACAATGCGGCGCTGATTTGGATCGAAACGGAATCCTTGTTCTTCTCTAATCGATTTAGCTTGGCTAGGGTCGAAGTTACGGCTTAATTCCGCATTTAAGGTGTTTACGCGCGTTTCTGCTAGATTAAGTTCGGTGCGTATTGCCCGTAGCTTTTCTTGCTGTGTCCAATGATAGGGTAAAAGCTGAATTAAAGCAGATACAGCAGCAGCTCCGATTGCAATATTTACACCAACTTTAGCTGTCGTCTCAAGTGCCATAACTTGATAGGAGCGCGCGCGCAAGTGACGTTTGGGTCTGGGAGACTTTGACGGTTGTTGGGTTGGCTGTTGGGTCGGTTGTTGAGCTTCTTGTTTGTAATTTCTAATTGCATTCATACACTTGAAAATCGTTATATTTACTACATGCCAGCAAACCTTAATTACTTATTTTACTGATTGCGGCTGGGGAATGCTGTCATATTACTTTATTTTCATAATTTTGCTACTGTAATTTCACTAGCAAAAAAATAAACCTGGCAAAACAAGTAGGTATTTCTACTATTTTTGGGGTTGATAACCACCCTTGAATAGCAGAAATACCTTCTTTTCACCAGGTTCGATTCGTTTTACAGCAAGTTGCTCAGTTTAGTTTTTGTAAAGTTCTGATGCTAAACGCCAAGCTAATACGCCTGGAATTAAAGCAACGACGAGAGCAACATAGACTTGGGTATCTGATATAGACATAATTTGAAGTCTCCTTAACTATTGGATTTAAATACCTCGTTTACTACTTTTCACCTTTTTGCCGAAAATGGGGAATAGGTTGTTACAAGATGCAACAATTGGAGTTTGTAAGAAGCACCCCTTTTCAAGATTGATTCAAGTTTTATTAAGAAATAATAAGAAATATGTCTTTATATTTAGGCATTGATTTTGGAACCGGAGGCGCCCGCTGTGCAGTTATTGATTCTGAGCAGAGTATTCTAGCTACTAGACGTTACGCATTTGAGATGGCGCCTAACGACCTTGCTGGTTGTTGGCAAACAGCTTTATTTACACTGTTGGAAGATATTCCTCTCGAAATCAGGCAGCAGGTAGAAGCTATTGCGATTAATGGCACTTCTTCGACTGTAATGTTATGTGATGCCGACGGAAAACCTGTTTCGGCGCCGCTACTTTATAACTCGGCGTGCGGGGCTATGATGCTCGATAAGCTTTTGGAAATGGCACCAGCAAATCATACTGTATTGAGTGCTACATCAAGCTTAATAAAATTACTATGGTTGTTAGAATTGCCTGGTGCTGAAAAAGCAAGATACTTTCTACATCAAGCTGATTGGTTAGCGTTTTTGCTCCACGACAAAATAGGTGTTAGTGATTACCATAATGCTTTGAAGCTTGGTTATGACGTAGAAAATTTAAAATACCCTCAATGGTTAGAAAAGTTAAATTTGCCCATTGAGTTACCACAAGTTTTGGCGCCTGGAAACGTCATGGCGCCTGTTAAACCAGAAATATCCAGTCGCTATGGTTTTCCGATGTCCTGCGTTGTCTGTGCAGGAACAACCGATAGCATTGCGGCATTTATTGCTAGCGGTGCTTTTTTACCAGGGGATGCAGTCACGTCACTCGGTTCAACCCTTGCCATTAAGTTACTAAGCCAAACAAAAATTGATAATTCTCAGTACGGTATTTACAGTCACCGTTTCCCTAACTTAACTCAAACACCTGCTACACAACCACCAGTATTATGGCTAGTTGGTGGCGCCTCTAACACTGGAGGTGCTGTACTACGACATTTTTTCTCTAATGCCCAGTTAGAAAGTCTAAGCAGCAAAATTGATTTATCTAAATATAGTCATCTCGATTACTATCCATTAATTAAACCAGGAGAGCGTTTTCCTATCAACGATGCGAATTTACAACCGCGACTGGCGCCTCGTCCTGATGACGATGTTGAATTTTTGCATGGTTTGCTCGAAAGCATTGCCCGTATTGAAGCGCGGGGGTATGAGTTATTACAACAATTTGGAGCTTCGCAATTAAACCGCGTCTATACAGCAGGAGGTGGCGCCGTAAATGAAGCTTGGACATCTATTCGCCAACGATATTTAAACGTTCCCGTACAACCATCAGTTTACACTGAAGCAGCTTATGGAACTGCACTATTGGCTTTTTTGGGACGAAATCTTATCACCCGCGAATAATGATGTTCTTTATACTTTCTTTGCAAATGTAACAGATTTCAGTATGTACACGAGTGACAATCATAAAGTCATCGGTTGATACTGGGATGGTTAGACACTGGGCGTAATGGTTCCAGGTTAATAATCTGGGCAGCAATTTGGGGTAGGTGTTTCGTGTATTAACTACGATTATCATCTATCCCTTTAATTTATTTATTTATTTATTTATTTATTTATTTTATTAATTTAAGGATTGATTCGATTTAAGGACGCTTGGTATTGCGGTAATTATTTTTTGAGCGGTGTCAAGGGGTGCTTCTGTTTCGGTAATAGTTATATGTAAATCTGCTTCAGAATATAGGGCTTTACGTTCCAAAGCTAGTTTATGTAATTTTTCTTTAGGGTTAGCATTTTGTAATAAGGGTCGAGTTGTATCTGATACCAAGCGGTTATAAAGTACATCAACGGGGGCATCAAGCCAAACAACTAATCCGTAGTGTAAATAACTCCAATTTTGGCGCCGTAAAATAATCCCTCCACCAGTAGCAACTGCAAGTTTTGTGTAGGCGCAAACCTGAGCTAATACATCGGTTTCAAGATTGCGAAATGATTCTTCCCCATCGGTAGCAAATACTTCGCTAATTGTTTTGCCCGCAGCTTTAGTAATTACATCATCGGTATCCAAAAATCCATATTGCAAATGCTGCGCGACGAGGCGCCCTACCGTTGTTTTTCCGGTTCCCATCATTCCAATTAAGTATATATTTAAACCTTCTAATAAATCAGCCATAACACTAAATTCCACTGTTAAAACGAAGCTCACGAATATAATTTTTAAGTTGTGTTTCAAAAATCGGGTGGTTAACTAATAGCGAAGCTGTGTGAGGATTTTCAGAACGCATGTTCTCATCAATTAAACGTTCAATGATATACTCGATTATAATAGGAGTTTGAGAGAAGCTAGAAGAATATCGCTCGATTAATGACCGTCTCTGTAATAATTCTATCGCCTCCAAGATTAACCGCTGCGAAACTCTTGGTAAAATATCTCTCTGTAACTTTCGTACTGACAAAAAATCTTGGTTGAGTGCTAACCAATACATGACTTGCTTTTCTAAATAAGATAAGCGTTCAAACTGTTCATCTATTACCGCGCGAATCTCACCAAAAACTACCGTTCCTTGCTGTAAAAATTCATACACGCTACCATCAAATAGTTCTTGAATTGCGGTTGCGACTAGCTTTAAGAATAAAGGATTTCCAGAGTACCAATCAATTAAAGAAGTAGACTCGGCTTCGGTGATTTTGGTTAATCCTTTCGCGTTGAGTACGGATAAACTGTCTACGTAGCTTAACCCTGTTAATTTTAAAGTCTTTACAGGTAAAGTTTCACCAGAAAGTGCAGCGATGGCTTGAGGTTTTTCTCGACTCGTTAACAAAACACAGCTCTGGTGCTGTGACTCTCCTAAACGTCGAATCAACTCACCATAACCTTCATAACCTGGACGATATTGTATTGTAGGGAAAATGGCGGTATCTGAAACTTTATTTGTATCACCTGCCAAAATTGCATCGATACCATCTAGTACGATGAGACAGCGCGCGCTTCGTATGTACTCAATTAACTGAGAAATACTACCTTCGACGGTATCAGAAATTTCGATATCCGGATTTGACGCTAAAAATCGAATCAACTGATGCATAATCACTCCTAAAGGAGGTTCTGACTGTAGCGAACGCCAGATGATAAATTCAAAATCATCCTGAACAGTATGTGCGGCCTTGACGGTCAATGTCGTTTTACCAATACCAGCCATACCTAACAATAGTACTAATCGACTACCTTGAACTATCCAGCTTTGAAGTTGTTCAACTTCGCGGTTTCTGCCGTAGAACATCGAGACATCGATAGCTTCACCCCAATCAGTTTTGAGTGAAGTAATTTTTGGTAATTCTGGAATTTCTTTTTTACGTGCCATTACTGAGTTGGTAGTTGCTTCTTTCGAGACCCAATTCTTTTTATAATTGGCTTTTTCTAGCAGTTGTGTTACACGGCTCCAGTTTTTAACTTTAACACTCGTTCCTGTTTGGTTGCTTAACATTTCTTCTATATATTTATATAAACCATTCGATAAGTAAACTCGAACCGTGCTGCTACTGCGAGTTTTATAAACAGTATTTGCAATCTCAGCAGGACTATAGCCACAAAGCAACCCGCGTAAAAACTTTTTCTCGACAGGCGTTAGTGCTTTACCTTTTGCTGATGCCAAGTCAATATATAACTTTTCTAATTCCCAGTTATTTTTAGCTTCTAGAAATTCCTCTTCGATTAGATGTGAGTCGCTGGCAGTCATTCTTTTAATGCTTTTCCTTTTAAAGAGAGTAATATACTAACTATTTTTTTGTAAAGCTAAAATAAACAAATATTAAATTCATAACGAATTTAATAACATTCGTTAGGTGACTTGGGAATTCTTGCTTAGGTATCTTAAGTCTTAATGGAAATTTAAAAATTCAGAGGTTGAAACTTTATTCAATTTATGAAAGCCAGTAATGAAATTAAAAATCCATTTTGGGTGGAGTAATTATAGCTCACTCTGTGACAGTGTTGCTATCAACAGACTCCAAGTAACTTGATTGGTTCAAAGAAACCCTGTTTCTTATGTCGGCGTGTAGATTGTTACCAAAAAAAGGAAATGTACTCAGATTTTTGACTTTTCCTTATCATTGTTTGCTGTTGAGGCGCCAAAAACACTGCATAACTGATCTGAAAAAGTCCGAATGTACAAGTGTGGCATTAAAGAGGTTCCAACAATGACTCGGATTCGTGATGTTGTTCAAGAAGCTTTGGTTACGGGCTATTTAACCCTAGAAGCCGAAAACCAACTGCGGCGTTTATTATCCACTCGCTACGATATGGAAGATTTTAATGCTTTTATGAAGCTGCAAGAGGCAGCAATGGGCGGAGAAGTCAAGCAGCAGTCTCGTGAACCAAACTGTTCGCACAACCCTAATTAGAGACGTTTTATTGCACGTGCCACTACAAACGAATGGTCTTATTTTTCGTTGTCTTCGTCGAAAAAACTCCAATCATCATCTGACGACTGTTTTTGTTTTGGTTCAGGTGTTGACGGTGGGGTTACAGGATTATTTGGATTGTATGGTGGAACAATAACGCGGTAATCCGCGTCGTAGATGGACTCGGTTTTGCCAACTCCAGAATCTTTTGGCTCGCGCGAACTGTAGGAATAAGATGTATCTTGCTTTGAACCTTGCTTTGAACCTTGCTTTGAACTTTTAGGTGCGGGGTCTAGGTCTTCTACTTCTTCGTCGCTCACCCTTCTATCTCGTTTATCTTGCTCATAAGCATTTGCGTGCGTGCGTTTGCTTTCAAAGTCCCAATCTTCGCTTGCACCCTCTAAGTCCCAGTCGTCCTCTTTTGAGCTTGTATTATTTCTTGTATTATTTCTATATTCGCTACTTTGGCTCTTATTGTCCGTGTTTCTTGACGTGGTTTCTTGCTGACGATACGAACTAGTACTCTTTGAGGCTTTTGGTATTGCTCGTCCCAAACCAGCAAACCCGAATAAACTCCTAACTATTAATGATGTTGTGGCGCCTGCTAGCGTACTAAACAATATCCACATTGCTAAGGGAAAAGGTTGAGTACGCGCTCCTAAAAACACTAGCGGTAAAGCTGGGGAAAAATTTTGCGCTAGTAGTAGCGTTAGTCCTCCCAATACAATTACTAATATAGTTAAACGAATTACAGCCATAAAAGTTTTTATAGGTTTTGCCTTTATTTTCTACCCTGCCAACGTTGAATTGGAATACAGTCAATATCAAGTTGGTCGAGTGCGCGGGCAACAACAAAATCAACTAAGTCTTCTATTGTTTGAGGATTATGATACCAAGCTGGGATAGCAGGAACAATCCGGGCGCCTGCTTCGGCAAGTGTCGTCATGTTTCGCAGATGAATTAAGCTAAAAGGAGTTTCGCGCGGTACTAATACAAGTTTACGTCCTTCTTTAAGTTGTACATCAGCGGCACGCTCTAGTAAATCAGAACTTAAACCGCCAGCAAGTTTGGCGACGGTACTCATACTACAGGGAATAATTAACATTCCCAAAGTGCGGAACGAACCACTGGCAATATTGGCTCCAACATCACCCCAAGCATGGCAGTTAAGTTTACCTGTTGTTTCAACTTGACATTGAGTGCGCCAAAATACTTCTTGTAGGCTAGGTTCAGGTGGCATCCGAATATTTTGTTCAGATTGCCATACCATATAAGTTGATTTAGAAGCAACCAACTCAACAGCATAGTCAGCAGCAAGGAGATATTTAATCGTGCGAACGGCGTAAACTAATCCAGAAGCACCGGATACGCCAATAATTAGAGGTTTTGACACAGGGGTAGGGTGTGTGACGCTATAACAATTGTGAAATAAAACTAGCAATCTTGTGGTGTCACGCACCGGAGCTAGTTAGGAAATGTAGAGACGCTTGGGTATCGCGTCTCTACAGAAGGCATTTATTTATTCGTCATCGTCATCGTAGTCTTCCATGTCGTCATCGTCGTCATCGTCATCGTCATTAGGTTCGATGTCGTCACGCATGTACAATGGAGGGACATCGCTGGTGTTATAGTCTTTACCGATGATTGGATTACCATCGCTACCAACTGTAACTAAATCAATTTGCTGACGGTAGTAATCGACGCTTTTAACTTGGACGGCTACACGGTCACCTAATCGATATGATGCCCGATTTTTCCTTCCAAATAATGCTTGCTGTCGCGCGCGATACTCATACCAATCATCTTTTAATGAACTGACATGAACTAGACCCTCTACCCTTAATGGGTTGGCTTCTTCATCATCATCAGTAAATACTTCAATCTCTACGAAAAAACCGTATGATTGAACACCAGTAATTACACCATTAAAAACTTCACCGATGCGCTGCTTCATTAAAGACGCGCGCTGCAAACCAGCCAAGTCAGCTTCCGCTTCTTGAACTTCTTTTTCACGGTCGTTAATTTGGGTAATTACGCGCGCTAAGTCACTTTGTAGCTCACTATGCAATTCGGGAGCAAGAACATTCCAGTTAATTTCAGTGTGAGATGTTGAGGAACGTAAATTAACCCGCTCTTTAACACGAGTGTTACGACGGTCACGTCCGTGTTCCAGCAAGCTGTAATAAACTCGCTGCATCAATAAATCTGGGTAGCGACGCAGCGGAGAACTAAAGTGCGTGTACCCTTCGGTCAGTGATAAACCAAAGTGTGGCGCACGATTTGTAGTATAAACAGCAGGCTTGAGTGTATCTTGAAGGAGATACGTTAAAACTTGCTCGGATGCTGACTCGGCAAATACTCGCGTTAATTGTTGATAGTCGAGCGGTTGTACCTCAATATCTTCTGGAAGAGAAAGTTCAACACCTAAATTAATAGCAAGTTTAAGCATTTCTTGCACGTCTTCGGAGTCAGGGATACCTTGAACACGCCAAATTGCCGGAACTCCCAAGGCGCCCAAGTGTGCTGCAATGAGTTGATTCACTAATAATACCAACTCAGTTAACAACATTCGCATCGGCGAGTCGCTCTCAATAAGACATCCTAAATAGCCTTCATCGTAATACGGATTTTGAACTGGTGGTAAATTTAACTGCAAACTACCACGAGCGATACGAATTTGCTTGAGAGCATTGCTAAGACGAAGCAAGGTTTGCAGCATTTCGATAGTGTCACTAAAGTCCTTTGCTTTTCTACCTTTAGTAGTGCTGCCCTCAGTGGTGCCATCAAGAATTGCATTCGCTTGTTCTTCGGTCATGAATTTATCTACCTTGACAACACTAGGCTGAATTTCCCATTTCAGCACATTACCTGTTCGTGCTTCCAAAGTGATCAAAAAGGAAATTGCCAAGCGGTCGCTACCTGGAAGTAAAGCACACCTTTCTGAGACTGCCGGAGGTAACATTGGCAATAAGAGTTCTCCCAGATACACTGACCGTCCACGTTTGAGGGCTTCGCGGTCGAGGATTTCATCAGGCAAAATATAATGTGTAACATCGCTGATATGAAAACCTAACAGCCAATTCCCATTCGCAGTTGAGTCTAATGTCAAGGCATTTTCAATGTTATTTGAGTCAACTTCCGTACCTATGGCAACAGTAAATTTTTCCCGCAGGTCGAGTCGATTTTTCAAATCTGCCTTTAACAGCCTTTTAGGTAATCTCGCTGCTGCATCTTGTACTGCATCCGAAAAAGTACGTGACAAGTCATGTTTGCAAGTTACCAAATCGATATCAGCTGCTGCTTCTGCATCGCTACCTAAGACTTGAACTACTCGACCGAGTGGTGGATACTGTGCGAGTGGATAGCGCAATACCTCAACGTGAGCGAGATGATCGATAGCTTGACCTAAAGCCTCAATATTTCCATTCGCGGCTAAAAGCTTTAACTCAAATAATAAACGGTCATCTAGAGGTACAGCCCGATAACCATTTTCGACCTGTTTTATTCTTGCTAATAAAGTGTGGTTGGAACGTTCTAAAATCAACTTTACTTCGCCTTCTGGAGAACGGCGCCTTGAGCCTTCTTTTAAAACTCTGACTAAAACACGGTCGCCATTCCAAGCATTACTTAAATGGCTCTCGCGGATGTAAATGTCCTCAGCTCCTTCCACATCTTGGATAGCAAAGCAAAAACCCTTACTCGAGCAGCGAAGTTTTGCTTCAATAAGTCCTTCTTCGGTTACACGGCGATATTTGCCCCGCTCTTTGACCAAAATCCCGATTTTTTCGAGGACCTCCAAAGCAATATGAAGTTTTTGCAAATTGGCTTCATCTTCGCAGCCAAGTTTTTTTTCCAGCAGTTTACGAGCTACCAATTTATCATCGGTGAAATTGGCAAGGAGTGTAGCGATTGAAAATTCCATGCAGTGAACCGACCTTTGGTCAAAACATCATTTGTTGAAAGTGTTGTTGAAACGGGTTCAGCGGCACTCCACATGCTTGTGTTTCAATTTGCCCTCATAATATAGAGCAACCGAAGTGGGAGTAGGTGCCGAATTGTGTATCTAATACACGTAACTATATATACTTATATATATATAGATACACTGCGCCTACAATCGCTTCTCACTGCACGCCTTTAAAGTGAGTTTGGTTCTTCAAAGTTTCAACGCTTCCATGAGCTAGTCATACAAAGCACCGCTTAGAGTGAGTTTCCTTAACCTAAAAATGACGCTGTAGGGTTTAAAACGAGGATTGATATGGATTACTTTCCAACTAAAACCTATACAACGCTTTCCTTGAAGTCGGAATCACAGGTGTTTGATTGAAGCCGTGCATCGAGGTCTTTGACCCTTGCTCACTGTGCATTTTAACCACGAGAAACATTGGCGCGAACCCAACTGTTCCACATGTAGAATCGGTAACAATTAGGCAAACAGTTCAACAAGCTGTGAGGTGAACCTTACCTTCACTATTGTAGATTTAGAGCGTACTTCCAGAAAATACTTCTGGATATCAAATCAGGTAATTAGTATAGCATTGCTTTTTATAACACTTAGACGAATTCGCTGTTTTCTAAAAAATTCTTTATCCTGGCTGCGCTACAATCGTATAGCACTCTTATACTATTTAAGAGTCCTTACCTGAAATTTCAGAATTCGCTGATTGCTCTAAACGCACCATTGCAACCAGTTTTCAGTTCACCCTAGTTCATGTATTAAATTGTTTGGTAGTTATTATTTATGTTGGGTTCGTTTCTTAGCTCTTATCCCACGGGCAGTATGCAGACCGAATTGGTTCAAATTTACAACGGTAAGTATATAGTCAAGGCAAGCTTACAAATAGAAGGTGTAACGCGCGCGACTGCAATGGCAACTGCCGAAACTGTAGAAACTGCCGAGGACTCTGCTCTCCTTCGGGTGATTACGTTTTTTGCTGGCACTACTACTACCCAGCAACCATTACCAACATTACAACAGCAAGCAAGTCTTGATAATTCTTCACATAATGGCGCCGCTATTACTTCTGAAAATGTTACTGTACCCGTAACCGTACCAGTAGAAATACAAAAACCTCAACCAACACCTGATACTGCGCCAAGAAGTAATCAAGAAACTAATCTAACTAATAATACAAATACAGCTTCGGAACCACCAGTAGAAGAAATTGTGCCAGCGAAAACTGAAGCTGAAACAAAAACAAAAACAAAAACAACTCAGGATATCAGTCAATTTACTGAAGCGACTACAAGCATCCCAGATTTGAGTAAAGTTTCAGAAACAACATTTAACAATGAGCCTTTATTTGACGCATACGAAGAATTTGCGCCAACTGTACCCAAATTTGAGGCGCCAAGTCCGCTCCATGACGTACCGTCTAATTTTGATGTCCCAGAAAAACCGACTCAAGTACCAAATAACGTCACACCTTTTACTGGACAAAATTATAGTTCACCTGAACCAATAGAACCACCAGAAGAAATTGAGTTACCACCAGTTTCAAATATTGTTCCGAGTTCGACGACAACTACAAATAAACGCAAAAAGAAAACAGAAGCGACTGACCAGTCGGACGACATTGCTAAAATTGGTGTTGAAATGCAGCGTTTAGGGTGGACAACCGAACAAGGAAGAGATTATTTAGTAAAACAATACGGAAAACGTTCGCGTCATTTGCTTTCCGCTTCGGAATTACGCGATTTTCGTCTCTTTCTCGAATCTCAATCTACACCCGAAGACCCTCTTGCCTTTGATCCAATTGCAGGATTTTAACAAAAACCCCAAAAACCAAATCCCCGACTTCTTCAAGAAGTCGGGGATTTGAGGGAGAGATAATTAATAATTAAGCTACAATAGCCATTGGACGACTGCCGGCTGAGTGACGGTCAATAACTTGGTCGATCAAACCGTAGTCTTTTGATTCTTCAGGTGACATAAAGAAGTCACGCTCGGTATCTTCGGCTATTTGATCGTAAGGTTTACCTGTGTGTTCTGCAAGATATTCATTCAGGCGCCGTTTGTGGTAGAGAATTTCCTTAGCCTGAATTTCGATATCCGTTGCTTGTCCTTGGGCGCCACCTAAAGGTTGGTGAATCATAATTCGCGAATGAGGGAGACTCATGCGCTTACCTTTGGCACCAGCACTAAGGAGGAAAGCACCCATACTAGCAGCAAGTCCGGTACAAATTGTACAAACGTCCGAACGGATATACTTCATAGTATCAAATATACCCATACCAGCTGTTACAGAACCACCGGGAGAGTTGATATACATATATATATCTTTCTCTGCGTCTTCAGCATCTAAAAATAAAAGTTGAGCAACAATCAAGTTAGCTACATTGCTATCAATCGGTTGCCCTAAGAAAATAATCCGCTCGCGTAAGAGTCGCGAGTAAATATCAAAAGCGCGCTCGCCCCGACCCGATTGTTCAATTACTATAGGAATCATGTAGCCACAAAGAGTGATTTTAGGTATATTTTATCGATTTTCCTCACATGTTCGCTGTCCAGTTAACCGAACACGCCTCTTCATCCAAACTATATGTAACTTTACAAGCTTTTTGACTATTGGCTTCCGGATAATATCATCCTAAAGGGGTAGATAAACAATACAAGCTACATTTCACTTAGCTTTTGTGTGGCGCCAAGAGTATCTATCCGGGGAGAGAAGTTATGTTTGAAAAATTAACCCAGGCCGTAATAATCACTTTTTTGCTTCAACTCATAGCAACACTTAGCTCAACTTCGGTTAATCCTACTAAAACACCAGAATCATTCGTACAAAGGTCTGAGCCAATTGCTCAAACATCATTGTACGTGCAAGATTAGAGAGATTTAATCAGAAATATAAAGTCATAGGCGCGCTAAACTAAACGAGTAGGCTTATGAAAGTGCATTGAAAACTATGACTAATCGCCTTGCTCAAGCCAAAAGTCTTTATTTACGCAAGCACGCAGAAAATCCTATAGACTGGTGGTACTGGTGTGATGAAGCACTATCCACTGCATCATTACAAAATAAACCTATATTTCTTTCGATTGGTTACTCAAGTTGCCATTGGTGTACTGTTATGGAAGGTGAGGCATTTTCTAATTCAGAAATTGCCTCTTATATAAACGCGAATTTTTTACCGATTAAAGTAGACCGCGAAGAACGTCCCGACCTTGATAGTATTTACATGCAGGCGCTACAGATGATGAGCGGTACTGGTGGGTGGCCATTAAATATATTTTTATCACCTGAAGATTTAGTACCGTTTTATGCTGGTACATATTTTCCTGTAGAACCTCGTTACGGTCGTCCAGGTTTTTTACAAGTGCTGCAAGCGCTACGTCAATATTACGATACAGAGAAAGACGATTTACAGAAACGTAAGGCTGTTATATTAGAAGCGCTGTTGGAAAGTGCTGTTTTGTCCGTTGGTCAAGTTACTGAAGCGAGTGATAGTGAGTTATTACAGCAGGGTTGGGAGACGAGTGTTAGAGTTATTACCCCTCAACATGATAGTAATCGGTTTCCAATGATTAGCTATGCTGAGTTGGCATTACGTGGAAATAGATTCAATTTTGAATCAGATTATGACGCAAAAGTTTGTTGTAAACAACGCGCGCTTGACTTAGCGTTGGGTGGAATTTTTGACCATATAGCAGGTGGGTTTCATAGATATACAGTAGACCCAGCATGGACAGTTCCACATTTTGAAAAAATGCTTTACGACAATGGACAAATAGTTGAGTATTTAGCGAATATTTGGAGTACCGGAGTACAAGAACCAGCGTTTGAAAGGGCTGTTGCTTTAACTGTAGAATGGTTGGCACGGGAAATGACGGCGCCAGAGGGTTATTTTTATGCGGCGCAAGATGCTGATAATTTTGTACCTCCCTTAAAACATCAGGAACAAGAAGAGTGGGGTGAACCTGAAGAAGGTGCCTTTTATATTTGGAGTTATAGCGAACTACAACAACTGTTAACTTCGGACGAACTAACAGAATTACAACAGCAGTTCAATATTACTAGTAAAGGAAATTTTGAAGGTAAAAATGTATTACAGCGGCGCCATGCGATAAAATTAAGCGACACAGTAGAGACAGCTTTACAAAAATTATTTACCGTGCGTTATGGTGTTGGGTTTGATAGAGTTAAAAGTTTTCCACCCGCACGTAATAACGATGATGCGAAAAGTATAAACTGGCAAGGACGTATTCCACCAGTCACCGATACTAAAATGATTGTCGCCTGGAACAGTTTGATGATTTCGGGTTTGGCAAAAGCTTATATTGTATTTCGTAAACCAGTTTATCTGGAGTTAGCGACCAATGCCGCAAATTTTATTCTCAGCCACCAATCTATAGATGGGCGCCTGCATCGATTAAACTATGAAGGTGAAGCAACATTACCAGCACAATCAGAAGATTACGCCTTTTTCATTAAAGCACTTTTAGATTTACATAGTACTCAGCACTCAAAACTCAGCACTCAGCACTCAAAACTCAGCACTCAGCACTTTCTCGACGCTGCGATTAAACTTCAAGAGGAATTTGATAAATATTTGTGGAGCGCTGAGTTAGGTGGGTATTTTAACGCAGCTAGTGATAATGTAAGCGAGTTAATTGTTCGCGAACGTAGTTATCAAGATAGCGCGACTCCATCGGCAAATGGACTTGCAGTTGCAAATCTTGTACGTCTTGCTTTGCTTACTGATAATTTACATTATCTTGATTTGGCTGAAAAAGCTTTGAAAGCATTTCGCTTAATAATGGGTACTGCTCCCCAAGCTTGTCCAAGTTTGTTTTCTGCTTTAGATTGGTATCGTAATTCAACTTTGGTTCGCACTACATCTTCACAGATAGACGCATTGATTTCTCTGCATCTACCTACAGTGGTATTTTCTGAAATATCTAATTTACCTGAACACAGTGTTGGTTTGGTTTGCCAAGGATTAAAATGTTTGCCGGCGCCTGCTACTGTAGAACAATTGTTGAAGCAAGTGGGGCAAAGTTCGCAACGGATGTAACGGATGTAACGGATGAGTGAGAAAGTAACTGCGATTATTTTGGCAGGTGGGAAAAGTTCACGTATGGGCAAAGATAAAGCGATGCTCCCTGTGGATGGAGTACCGTTGTTAGTAAGGGTGTATCAAGTTGCCGCTGCTTGTGCTGATAGTGTTTATGTTGTTACTCCTTGGCAAGAACGCTATGTAGAGTTATTGCCTGGTTGTAAGTTTATTCGTGAGGTTATTCGTGAGGCGCCGTCTTTGAATAATGATGGTGAAACACAAACACATGGGCCTTTGATAGGTTTTGCTCAGGCTTTAGTACAAGTGAATGTTGAGACTGAGTGGGTGTTACTTTTAGCGTGTGACTTGCCTAAGTTGCAGGTGGAAGTTTTGCGAGGGTGGATATCCGGGTTGGAGACGAAGAGGGAAGAGGTAATAGCAGCTTTGGCAAAGAACGAAAAAGGGTGGGAACCATTGTGTGGTTTTTATCGTAGAAGTTGTATATCTGGACTGAACGAGTTTATTAATAAAGGTGGACGTTCATTTCAGGAGTGGTTAGACCAAAACCCTGTTCATGTTCTGCCTTCACCAGATGTAGACATTTTTTTCAACTGTAACACTCCGCAAGATTTGGAGGGTTAACCCTTACATGTTTAAGTTTAGTTTAAGTCTATAATATTTGTCTAAACTTTTTGTTTGACGGTTAAAAGCCTGCTTGCTGTTATTGCCTACCATGAAACATACCCTTTCTGTGCTTGTTGAAGACGAAGCGGGAGTTCTTTCCCGTATTGCTGGTCTGTTCGCGCGTCGTGGTTTTAATATCGAAAGTCTCGCTGTTGGTCCTGCTGAACAATCAGGTATTTCCCGAATTACGATGGTTGTACCAGGTGATGACCGCATTATTGAGCAACTGACTAAACAACTTTACAAACTGATTAATGTCCTTAAGGTGCTGGACATTACGGAAGTTCCTTGCGTTGAGCGCGAACTAATGTTGCTAAAAGTTAACGCGACGAGCATTAACCGCTCAGAGATTGTTGAGCTTGCTCAAATATTTCGCGCGCGGGTTGTTGACGTTGCTGAAGATTCCCTAACTCTAGAAGTAGTGGGTGATCCCGGCAAGATGGTAGCGATAGTGCAAGTGTTGCAGAAATTTGGGCTTAGGGAAATCGCGCGTACTGGCAAGATAGCCCTGACTCGTGAATCAGGTGTGAACACTGAGTTACTAAAATCTTTAGAAGCGAAAGTTTAACCAAGAAAATACTTAAGATTACATTCTTTATTGTGGAATAGTTTTGGAGTTAGATTCTGATTTCACAATGAAGAGTGTGGCTTAATTGTTGGTTGTTTGCTTTCATTATGGCGCCTTGGTTATTGAGGTGATAGTTTTTACTGCGAAAGTTGAGTTAATGCGTCAAGAGCAAGCGTTTATTATTTATTTCGAGTGAAAGTAATGCCAATTTGGCATGTATAGCTTAAATAAAACTGTTACAAAAAAGATAACAAAGCTAAAAGGTTGAAACAATTGCTTAACACAAGTTCATGTAAGGCGTTGATATCAGCAGTAGCTTTACCCGATACCAAAGGCGTTCTAGCATATTTTGCTCGTCTAGATTGGCAGAGGATAACAGTTAAGCTTTAGGAAACCCGGTTTCTGATATGGAATTAATAAAATCTTTTTAGTTAACATGGTGTGAAAAATTTTGTGTTAGGGGTGCATGTGCTTATGTCCGTTCTATATTCATTACATAGCAGTAATCAGAAAAGACAGTTTCAAGGCAGTGCATTTACGATAACATGCTACTGATTGTTGAGAGCGAATGTTATTGAGTAATAGTAGGTAATTATTGCAGTTAGTGGCAGCGAGATTGCTAAGACCTAATTTTGTTGGAATTTAATAATGTCATGCTGAGGAACGTTAACGCAGTTTTCCCGGAGGGTAGCATTTTAATAACTTTGACTTTAAAAGTAAAGTTCTAACCCGTTCCTAGTATATAAGGGCGCAGTAATCTACCTATCTACCAAAATCTAGTTGTTTTAAGAAGCAGCTCTGATTACCTTGCGTCACAAGTTTGGTTTCCTATTTTTGAAGCATACTTTGGCTATTGATTGTATTGATGATTTTAGCTTGGATGTATATTCCAGGTGCGATACGTGCTGTTTACCCAGAAAGGTTGGACGGGTATGAACTTTTTATTCTTTGTTTCTCACTGGTTAGTTAAAAATACTTTAAATTTTGCTTCAAAACAGTTACTAAAACTACGAAATCGGCATTTATTTGTTCTTGATGTAGTTATATTTTTAGTAACGCCGTTACTCGCACTTATTTTGCGCCTAGACGGGAATCTACATATTGCGTTATTTTTAGAAGATTTAGCGGTAGCTACGGGTTTATTTTTAGTAGTCAAGGTGGGGATATTTTGGAGTTTTGGATTTTATCGTCGTTATTGGCGTTATGCGAGCATTGAAGAATTGCTGTATGTTGGTGTTTTGACGACTGCGGCAGTAATTATTCAGACGGTAACTCTTCATGTTCTAAGATATGTTTTACCTGGTACAGTAGACCATTTGCCTGAGTCGCTACCATTTCTAGACGGTTTACTGACTTGTGTTTTCATCGGCGCCTTTCGGTTTAGTTTTCGAGTTACTGAGCGTCTTCAACAGCGACGTGATAGCTTTGATTTGGAGGAGCGTGTCATAGTTGTTGGCGCCGGAAATGCGGGAGTATCGCTAGTTCAAGAGATGCAGCGTAACCCTCATCTAGGTTTGCGTCCGGTTGGTTTTATCGACGATGATCCCCAGAAGTTGAATACAAGAATTCGTGGTGTACCCGTTGTTGGCACCCGGACTATAATTCCAGAAGCAGCTAGAAGGTTATATGCGCGTAAAGCAATTATTGCAATGCCAAGTGTTTCAGGACAAGTAATTCGTGATGTTGTTGATATTTGCAAGTCAGCGAGTATTCAAACGAGTACTGTACCTGGGTTGAACGAGATTCTCAACGGTCGTGTAAGAGTTGAAAGCATTCGCGACGTGAGAATTGAAGATTTACTACGTCGTGAACCTGTGCAGACTGATATTGAGCGTGTTTCTAAGTTTATTCAAGGCAAGAAGGTTCTGATCACAGGCGCCGGAGGTTCGATAGGTAGCGAGTTGTGCCGTCAAATTCTCAAATGTCGTCCGAGTGAAATCATACTAGTTGGACATGGAGAGAATTCTGTATTCAATATCCAGCAGGAGCTTGAGCAAGTTATTCAGCTACTGAAAGAAGATACTAAAACATTGCGTCACAACAGCCCACGTTTATCTACTTTCATAGCAGATATTCGCTTCCGAGACCGTTTACAGCACGCCTTTGAGCGTTATCAACCTGATGTGATTTTCCATGCTGCTGCACACAAACACGTACCATTGATGGAAGTCAATCCTGCTGAAGCGATAACTAACAATGTTGTGGGTACTAGAAACTTAGTTGAATTGGCATTGAAATACAACGTCAACCACTTTGTGATGATATCCACTGATAAAGCTGTGAACCCTACTAATGTAATGGGCGCCAGTAAGCGAGTGGCAGAAATGATAGTCTTACAAGCAGCGAAGCAAAGCGGAAAGTCATATGTAGCAGTACGCTTTGGGAATGTGTTAGGTAGTCGCGGCAGTGTGGTTCCCACATTCAAAAAGCAAATTGCTGCTGGAGGACCTATTACAGTTACCCATCCAGATATATGTCGTTACTTCATGACTATTCCTGAAGCAGTGCAACTTGTATTACAGGCAGCAGTACTTGGTAGAGGAGGTGAGGTGTTGATGCTAAATATGGGTCAACCAGTGAAAATAGTAGATTTAGCAGAGGAGTTAATTAGGTTATCGGGGTACGAGGTTAACAAAGATATTGATATTGTGTTTACTGGGTTACGACCGGGAGAAAAGTTATTTGAGGAGTTATTTATTGAAGGTGAAGTGTATGACCCAACAGAGCATGAAAAACTATTTATGGTAAAAAATGCTAGCCAAATTATTCCTGAAAATTTAGATATTGCTGTAAATGCGCTTTGCCAAGCTGCAACTAAGAATGATGCTAATTCTATTATGTTTTTGTTAGAGCAGGTGGCGCCGGGTTATAAACCGAAGTACTTTAATAATAATTTTCAAACAGAAAATGTAAGTAAGACTAATTTAGTATCAAGGCCAAGTAGAGACGTTTTGAGACAAGTGAAACCAAAGGAAGCTTAATATGAGTACTATAAATTTAGTAAATGCTAGTAATTCTGAAGTATCAAGCTCATTAGCTAATCGACCGCTACGCATTCTTCATGTTGTTAGAGCATTAAATACAATACCCGTGAATGAAATCGATAAAGCGACGATAGAATGAGTGATTTGGGCGCTTGCTGAGGGCATGAAATACGAATTGATTCACGGGTATTGGCATTAAATAGAGGAGGTATTGAAAACTGGTTATTGCAAGTCTTGCAACATATAAATCAGGATTTATTCCAAATTGATTTTATTGTTAACACAGCGCAATGTGGTGATTATGAACCAGAAATACGAAAAATAATTTGGTGCCAGCATCTACAGAAAAACTTTACTTTAAAAATTTATGCTAGTTTATAAAATTGTCAAAAAACATAAAGCTAGTTTATTTCTAATTATAACTATTGTTTTGGTTATTGTTTCTCCAGGCATAATGTTTGCAAATGTTAATACTAATAGCATAATATACCAAGAAACTGATGAAAACTTTTCTAATCCGGAAAGGGGTTTTTATTATCCCGTCAACCCTAGTGATAGTAATGAGCTTTTGCCTTTAAAATTATCTGATTTACAAAAAGTTAAAGAACAAAATATTACCTTAGTTAGGCGCGTTTATTTAATAAAGTCGTATATAAACGAACCTTTGTCACAGTCCTTTTTAGAAATGATGAGTAAAGATTTTGAAACAGCTCGTCAAGCCGGGATGAAATTAATTCTTGTATTTTCATATAATTGGATAGGAGGTGGAGCAGATGCGACAAAATCAATAATTATTTCCCATTTAGATCAGCTCAAGCCTATATTTGCAGATAACTATGATATTATTTCTTATGTAGAAGCAGGTTTTATAGGGTATTGGGGAGAATGGAACAGATCGACAAATAACCTAGATACAAATAGTGAAGATAGAAGAAATATTTTGTTGAAACTTTTATCGGTTCTTCCTAGCCAAAGAATGGTAAGTTTAAGATATTCACATTATAAAATAGATGCATTTAATAATGATAACCCTCTGACCCCAGAAGAAGCTTTTAATGGTAGCTATCGAGCGAGAACAGGCGCTACAAATAATTGCTTTCTCGCTGACATTGATGATGAAGGCACTTATAATAATACGGATCCAAAAATTATAGATAAGCAAAAGCAATTTTTAAGCCTTGATAATCTTTTTGTGGTGCAAGGTGGCGAAGTTTGCGTTGACAGTCAATATAATGATTGTCCAAATACCTTAAATGAGCTAGCACGAATGCGTTGGAGTACATTAAACATAGAGGTATTTGACGGAACAAGCGTAATACAAAAATGGGAAAATCAAGGTTGCATAGCAGAAATCAAGCGCCGTTTGGGATATAGGTATCGTTTATTGAAATCAGTAATATCAAACCAAGTAAAACCTGGAGGGCAATTTTCTATAAGTTTTGAAATTATTAATGATGGCTGGGCTAGCGCTTATAATCCGCGCAACTTAGAAGTTGTTTTACGTAATACTCAAACACGGCAAGGATATTATTTAACAGTAGATAAAGACCCTAGAAGATGGTTGCCTAGTACTAATAACGTAGTAGATGTTATAGGTGGTATTCCCGAAAATATGCCCAACGGGGAATATGAAGTGTTGTTAAATTTACCAGACCCCGAACTTAGATTACGCAATCGTCCAGAGTTTTCTATTAGGCTTGCAAATCAAAATGTTTGGGAAGAATCAACAGGTTACAATTCTTTGAACCACAAAGTAGTTATTAGCGATAGCGCAGGCGGAGATAATTACTCTGGTAAAAATTTTTTCCAATCAATTAATTAATAAATTGACCAACAATATTTTTATGGAAAAAAGCGTTGTTATATAGTCAAATGAAAAAGGTTGGAATATGGAGCAAGATTAAATGAGAACACTAATGTTAAAAAATTTAGCTCTTTACTGGAATAAGTTTGTAAATCGAAAGATTTTTAGAGCAGCTGTCATGGTAGCATCTGTGACAGCCTTGGTAAAAGCAGCAACTTTAGTCAAAGAATTATTAGTTGCTTGGAAATTTGGTACTGCAGAAAGCTTAGATGCATTTTTGATCGCATTTGTAATTCCTTCTTTTGTTAGTAATGTAATAGCAGGTTCTTTTAATGCCGCTCTTATACCTACCTTTATACGTGTACGAGAGCAAGAAGGTTCAAAAGCAGCACAAAAGTTGTTCTCTGGAGCCACTCTTTTAAGCATAAGCCTATTAGTAATTGTAACAATATTGATTTTAATAGCTGCACCACTGTATTTACCAAAAATCGCAGGCAATTTCAGCGTGGAAAAATTAGAGCTTACTTACAGGCTACTTTATGCTCTGGCACCGACAGTAATATTATCTGGAATTATTACCGTATGGAATGCTGTTTTAAATGCTGGAGAGCGCTTTGCTTTAACTGCAATTTCTCCAATTTTGACTCCAGCAATTAGTATTGCATTCCTTTTATTTAATGATTCTTGGGGAGTGTTTGCTTTAGCAATGGGACTATTATGTGGCGCATTTTTGGAAATGATTATTGTCGCAGCAGCACTAAAGCAGCAAGGTATTTCTTTATTACCAAAATGGCATGGATTTGATACTCATTTACGTCAAGTAGCAAGTCAGTATGCTCCGATAATTGCTGGAGCATGTTTAATTTCTAGTGCTGGTTTGGTTGATGATTCTATGGCTGCAATGTTATCACCTGGAAGTGTTGCAGCATTAAGCTACGGAAACAAGATAATTTTATTGCCAATTAATCTAGCTATTACTGCTTTAAGAATTGTTGTAACTCCCCATTTTTCAAAGATGGTGGCTCATCAAAACTGGATAGATTTACGCAGTACACTCAAACGCTACTTAAAAATAATTTTTGTATCGAGTTTACCAATTGTAGTATTATTAATTTTGTTTTCAGAGCCATTAGTCAAAACATTTTTACAAAGAGGTGTATTTACAGCTAGCGATACTGAACTAGTTGCTCAAATTCAAAGTTTGTTTGCTTTACAAATTCCGTTCTATATTGGAAATATATTACTAGTGATTTTGATAAATTCATTAAGTTTTAATCGAATTCTTATTAAACTTTCTTTCTTTAACTTAATGATAAATATAGCTTTAAATTATTTCTTTATGCAGTGGTTAGAAATTAAAGGAATTGCTTTATCTACAACCTGTATATATATATTTTCGTTTTCTTATTTACTAATTATAATTTATAAAAAAATGCCAAAAAGCAAAACTTAATGTAAGAAGTATGTAAATTAGTTTAGTTGTTCAATTATTTTTTTTGATTAAGATTATGAGAAATATCGTATTTATTATTCCATCACTAAGTTCTGGTGGTGCCGAGAGAGCAGTAATTTTACTTGCAGAAGGATTTATTAAAAAAGCTGACAAAGTTTCTATAATAACAATTTATGGAAAAGATTCGTATTTTTATGATGTACCCAAAGGAGTTAACATTGTAGGTTTAAATATCCATAAACATTCACCAACATTATTGGATGGATTGTTGAACAATATTTATCGTATTAAAATCATAAGAAAAGTTATTAAGTCTCTTAACCCTGATATTGTTATTTCATTTTTAGAAATAACAAATGTGTTAACATTAATTGCTCTTTTAAACACAAAATACCCAGTTATAGTAAACGAACAAAATAACCCTCAATTTGCTACAACTGTTTTATGGTCAAAAGCACGACGTTTAATCTATCCTTTAGCAAATAAAGTTGTTAGTTGTAGTCAAGGGGTAAATAATTATTTTAGTTGGTTGCCTACAAGGAAAAAATCGGTAATTTATAATCCACTTGTAACTAATAACGATGACAATGTTAGTATTGATCGAATCAATTCCATAGAAGGTCTAAGCCCAAGCAAAAAATGGATAGTTTCTATGGGTAGACTGACACACCAAAAAGGATACGATATTTTACTAGCTGCCTTTCAAAAAATTTATCTAAATTATCCTGATTGGCAATTAATAATACTAGGAGAAGGAGAACTACGTGCTGAATTGGAGAGCAAAATGAATTTTTTTGGCTTAGATAATCATGTTGTATTTCCTGGCAGAATAAAAAATCCTTTTATTATCCTCAAACAATCTAAACTGTTTGTTTTATCATCACGCTTTGAAGGATTTGGCAATGTTTTAATAGAAGCGATGGCTTGCGGTTTACCTGTTATTTCAACAAATTGCCCAAGTGGACCTGCAGAAATAATAGACGATGGTGTGGATGGAATTTTAGTGCCTAATGAAGATGCATCTTCATTAGCGACAGCAATGGAAAAACTGATGTATAATGAACAGGAACGGCAACGTTTAGCAAACTCAGCTTCTTCAAGAATAGAACGTTTTGAGCTAGATAATATAATCGGCGAGTGGGAAGAATTAATTCAAGAAGTTATTCAGGCAAATTCAAAAAAACAAATTACTTTTGATACAGAATTTGCAGTTGTCCCCGGTGACTATCAGTATCTTTTTACAGTCTTTACTCCTACTTTTAACCGTGCTTCTACACTTCACCGTGTTTATGAAAGTTTAAAAGTGCAAACACTTAGTGATTTTGAGTGGTTAATTATTGATGATGGTTCTAGCGACAACACTAGTAAGATAGTAGAAGAATGGCGAAAAGAAGCTAACTTTCCTATCCGTTACATTTGGCAACAAAATCAAGGTAAGCATGTAGCTTTTAATCGAGGAGTACAAGAGGCACAAGGAGAGTTATTTTTGACTGTTGACTCTGATGATGCTTTTGTAAGTACAGCTTTAGAGAAATTTCAGTATCAATGGGATTCAATTCCAAATACGCAAAAACATTTGTTTGCTGGTGTGACAGTTCTATGTATAAATCAAGAAGGAAAGCTTGTAGGCAATGAATTTCCTTGTGACATTACAGACTCTAACTCAGTGGATATTCATACTTTACACGGCGTTTTTGGCGAAAAATGGGGTTTCCAAAGAACGGATGTATTGAAAAAATTTCCTTTTCCTGAAATTTCAGGAGAAAAATTTATTACTGAAGCGATTGTGTGGGACAGAATAAGTAAATATTATCAGACTCGATTTGTGAATGATAAACTTAGGATTTATTATGAGGATACAAGCGTTAGTCTTTCTAATTCTTCTGTAAAATGTCGAGCGAAAAATCCTAAAGGTGCTATGCTTTACTATAAAGAGTATAGTACACTAAAAATTCCTTTTATTTGGAAAGTAAAAGCAGTAATAAACTACATCCGCTTTTCTCTTCATGCAAGGGTCGGTTTTTTTAAGATAATTTTTGACTCACAAAATAAACTGTTAACTTTAGTATTGTTATTTCCTGGTTTTTTGTTTTATCTTAAAGATTTACATAAGCTATCACGTTCAAAAGATTAGCTAGTTTTCACCATCGAATCACCATCGAAATAGATTGAAAAATTTGGTCAAATTTATGAAACGCATTGCTTCCTTTATCCCTAATTTACACGGTGGTGGCGCCGAGAGAATAGTTGTTAATCTGCTTAAGGGAATGTTGAGTAAAGGTTTTAGTCTCGATTTATTGCTAATTGATGCAGACGGACCTTATTTAAGCCAAGTCCCGAAAGAAGTTCGTGTGATTAATTTTGGATCAGGTCGAGCTTTAAAATCTATCGTCCCTTTATCCAATTACTTACGCAAAAATCAGCCAGATGCAATTATTTCCCATTTAAGTGAAGCCAATGTAGCAGCAGTTTTAGCGTTGAAAATAGCTGGTACAAAAACTAAACTAGTATTGGTGGAACATAATACACTATCTGCGGGTAAATCAAAGTTAGTAAGAGCCAGATTTATACCACCATTTATGAAACAGTTTTACCCAAGCGCAGATGCGGTCGTAGGAGTTTCTAAAGGTGTATCCCAAGATTTAGAAATTCAACTTGGTCTACCAAGAGGAAAAGTTAATACTATATATAATCCTATAGTCGATAGCGAGTTAATTACTAAAGCAAAAGCACCTTTAAATCATCCTTGGTTTGAAAAAGGTTGCCCACCTGTATTTTTAGCAGTAGGACGGTTGACACAACAGAAGGACTTTATAAATCTCATTCAAGCTTTTGCTCTTGTCAGGAAACAAAAATTTGCTCGTTTGCTTATTCTTGGTGAAGGAGAATGTCGAGACGAGTTAGAGAGAATGGTTAAAATACTAGGGATAGGTGAAGATGTTTCCCTACCTGGATTCGTTGAAAATCCATATGCATATATGTATCGAGCTAGTGGGTATGTACTTTCATCTCGTTGGGAAGGTTTACCAACTGTATTAATTGAGGCAATAGCTTGTGGTTGTCCCGTAGTTGCGACAGATTGCCCAAGCGGTCCAAAAGAAATTTTAGCAGAGGGAAAATATGGTTCTTTAGTGCCTGTTGGAGATACAAAGGCATTATCTAGCGCAATGCTTAAAATACTAGAAACTCCTGTGAACTGTAATATTTTAATGCAACGAGCGCTTGATTTTTCAGTTGAACAGGGAGCTTCTAAATATTTAGAACTGTTGGGATATTAGTAAATTAGTAAATTAGTAAATTAGTAAATTATTCTTATTCTTAAAATATGTTAGCGAATGCATATCTCGGATTAATTATTTTCATATTGTTTTTAGAATCAAGTCGGAAAAAGATATTAAAACCAGATTTTTTGACGTTATTTCATATTGTTTTTATTTTATTGTATCCTTTGCCTGGTTTTTTTCTAGAAGCTAATATTGAAAACTCTCAAGCAGAATTAAATATTAATGGAAAAGAATATGTGAGTTATATACAAACTGTAATAGCTATTTATGTTGGATACTTTGCTGTTCTTTTCGGTTTTTTTTCTAAATCAGCAGAAAAATTTGGTGCAAAAGTCAATATCAAAAGCAAAGATGAAAAAATAGTAAATTATTACGCTATTGTTTTGCTTATTATTTCCATTATATCTATTCAGATATATGGTATGCAATTTGGAGGTGTCATGAATACATTAAGTAATGCAACATTAATTCGTTCAACTTTATTGGATAGTGGACCTTTAGTATTCTTTAAACATTTTATGCCTCTTTGCTTTATGTCATCTTATCTATTTAGCTATCCGCTTATCTTAGGTAGCAAAGATTGCAAAAAAACATATTTAGTAATTGGATTATTATTGTCATTTGCCGCAGCTTTCGTGTCTACTTCAATGACAGGTGGACGCGCGCAATTTATATATTATTTACTAGTATTTTGCTTTGCTTATATGCTGAAAACAAAGAAAGTATTGTCTTTGCCTCTATTGCTTATTAGTGGATTCATTTTTATATTTATTTTATTCGGTAAACAATTATTTTGGAGTTTAAGTGGTCTCCCAGATGGTTTGGAGGGAGTAATTAGAACATTTTCAGAATCGAGTGATAATGACCCCAATACTGGCTCCAATTTTTATAAAATACTAGCAAATTTTGCGTATCCAGTACACTCATTAAATGCGGCTTTACGTAGTAATTATGATTTACGGTTGTTCGTTGACTGGTTTTATGGAATAATTTCCTTTTTACCACAGCGAATAATAAATATAGAAAAGCCAAATACAGTTTCTTATTACAATACAGAGTTTATTGTTGGAACTGTTGATTACGAAATACCAGCCGCATTTTTAGCATTTGGTATTTATAGCATGTCTTGGCCTGGTTTAATTATTGTTGGTTGTTCATACGGGTGGATTGGACGTTATTTGGAAGTTATTATTGTTAAGCATTTATCTAAAATAGATTGGATGACTTTTTTATACCCTTTAATAGGAATAATTTGGATTGACTTCCAACCTGCTGGAGACCCGCGAATTTTTTTGACCAGTAATTTTTCACTTTTGATATCTATACTAATTTTAATATTTGTAATTAATCCAACATCTAAAAAATAATATTTACTAAATTGATAAGAACTAATTTTGGGGAGAAAAACTTTGAATTATACTACTAAAATAGCTCAAACTATAGTTATTGCATTTGTCATTACCGGACTAGGAACAGGAGGTGCAGAAATGATGCTTTACAAGCTACTTACAAAGATAGATAGACAGCGTTTTAAACCGATTGTAATTTCATTAATGGATTGTGGTACGTTTGGTGAACGTATAGATAAATTGGGAATTGCTATATACACGCTAGACATGAAAAGAGGAATGCCAACACCAGCTACTTTCTGGCAATTAATTAACATTATCAATCAAGTCAAACCAGATATAATTCAGGGTTGGATGTATCACGGGAATTTAGCAGCTTATCTAGCTAGTATGTTTTCATCCTCTAAAATCCCTGTGGTTTGGAGCATTCACCACTCAATTCAGTCTTTAGAATTAGAAAAGAGGATGACTATTGCGATTATTAAGCTGTGTGCAAATGTATCAAGATTTGTTGATAGAATTATTTTTGTTTCTAAAAACAGTAAAGCGCAGCATTCAGCTATCGGTTACACCTCTGCCAATAGTTGTGTAATCCCTAATGGCTTTGATACTTCCTTATTTCAGCCATCCTCTTCAGCTAAAACATCTATTCGGCAAGAGCTAGGTTTATCGGAAAATACCTTCCTCATTGGACTCATCGGTCGGTATCATCCAATGAAAGACCATGATAATTTTCTTCAAGCAGCTTCATTACTATCTGAAAAGTTTCCCCAAATTCACTTTCTTCTAGCTGGTGTAGGAACTGATACCAGCAACGATAAACTTACGTATTCAATTGAAAAATTAAAGCTAGCGAACAGAGTACATTTGTTAGGAGAACGTAGTAATACACATTGGTTGATTGCTGGTTTGGACATCCTAACATTATCTTCTGCTTATGGTGAAGCCTTCCCTCTAGTTGTTGGAGAAGCAATGGCTTGTAGTGTTCCCTCCGTAGTTACAGATATCGGTGATTCTGGTTGGATTGTTGGTGATACTGGAAAAGTTATACCACCACGCGACCCACAATCACTAATGAAAGCTTGGCAAGATTTGATTGATATTGGTCGAGAGGGTAGAGAAGCTTTAGGGAAAGCAGCACGGGAAAGAATTATCAAGCATTTTTCACTGCATTCTATAGTTCTTCAATATGATAAATTATATGAGGAATTGTTGATTAAAAATAGAATTAAACATCTTCTTTGAACAAATAGCATAATAGCTATAGACCAGATGAGCTATAATCCAGATTTAGTTTTAGCAGCTTTTGCAAAAGTGTTTTTAATCTGGCGAAAACTTTCTCACGTAATAAAGCTTATTTAATCCCAGTAGTAGATTTTAACTACTTTCTTAGAAACATTAATTGAGGAGAATTTCTATGCTTAAGGCAACAACTACTCAACTACAGCTATTATTGTGTTGTCCTTGTCATTTATCTTCAGATGCTGCCTCAGCAATCTACTTTATGGATAGAAAATCGGAAAAACCAATCAAACAAAGCGACATTATTGAGTTTTATAAAGGAGTAGTTTGATAGCAAAATTATTAATTACTTCGAGTTGAACATTTAGTAGTTGAACATGCACGTAAATTCTGGAGATGACTTGGTATGAAGAGTATCTTGATGGTTACTACTGTACCAGATACATTACAGGCATTTATTTTACCCTTTGCCAAGCATTTTCGCGCTCAAGGATGGCGTGTAGATGGAATGGCTAGTAAAATTTCCAGTAATGCCCAATGTTTACAAAATTTTGATAATGTCTGGGATGTTGAATGGTCGCGTAACCCGCTAGACCCACAAAACCTATCGCTTGCACCGCGCGTTATTCGGCAAGTAGTGCAACAAGAAAAATACGATATAGTTCACGTCCATACTCCAGTAGCAGCTTTTGTAACCCGCTACGCCCTTAGAAATAATCCCAGACTTCAGCACAGACCTAAAGTTATCTATACTGCTCATGGTTTTCACTTCTATCGTGGTGGTAAACCTTTAAAAAATGCTGTATTCCTAAATCTGGAAAAGTTGGCTGGACGCTGGACTGATTACTTAGTAGTGATTAATCGCGAAGATGAGGAAGCAGCCAAGCACCACAAATTAGTTTCTCCAGAGCGAATCTATTACATGCCAGGTATTGGCTTAGATTTAAAGCAATATAGTTCTGATAGCATTTCCAGTTCTGAAGTTATCCAAGTTCGTGAGGAGTTAGGGTTGACACCCCAGACCCAAATGTTACTATGCGTAGCTGAGTTAATTGGGCGTAAGCGTCCACAGGATGTTTTGAAAGCCTTTGCCCATCTCAATAAATCTAATACGTTCTTAGCTTTTGCTGGAAATGGACCACTACTTAATGACATGCAACAGTTAGCTCAAGAACTCAATGTAGCCAATAAAGTACGCTTTTTAGGATTACGTAAGGATATCCCTATTTTAATCAGTGCAGCAGCAGCAACTGTTATTGGTTCACAGCAAGAGGGATTACCTAGATGTGTTATGGAGTCTATGAGTATGGGAGTTCCTGTAATCGGTACTGCAATTCGTGGAACTCAGGATTTGCTCAAAGATGGTTGTGGCTTTTTAGTCAGAGTAGGAGATGTCGAAAGCTTGGCAAAGGCAATGGCTTATGTCTTAAACAATCCTTTAGAAGCTCGGATCACAGGGCAACGTGCGCGCGAACGCATGACTCAATACGATATAAATCACATTATCGAGCTACATTCTGCTTTATACGCTCAGGCTTTAGGTGCCAAAAATGGCGCCGAATTAATTAATTACCGACAAAACTAATGCCAGTTTCAGGATATATCTAGAAATTTATCCTTTCCTAAGTTTGTACTCTTCATTTGCTAACCCCTATTTTCAAGACGGAGGATACATCTATGCTTATTAAGACTTTTTATTTATATAAGAATAGATTTAGCTTATTAATTAAGTCTCTTTTGGATAGAATTATTGCAGCAATTGCCTTATTAATTTCTTCCCCAATTTTATTGGTAGTTGCGATTGCTGTCTATTTTCGTATGGGTAGCCCAGTTCTTTTTACCCAACCACGTCCTGGTAAAAATGCACGGGTTTTCAACTTCTACAAATTTCGCACCATGACAGATGACAGGGATCGCAATGGCAATCTTCTCCCTGATGAGCGAAGACTTACAGCTTTGGGAAAATTTCTCCGAAAAACGAGCCTAGATGAACTCCCTCAATTTTTGAATGTTCTCAAAGGTGATATGAGTTTTGTTGGTCCTCGTCCCCTATTAGTAAAGTATTTGGAACGCTATACACCTGAACAAGCTCGTCGCCATGAAGTTAGACCTGGTATTACCGGATGGGCACAGGTAAACGGGCGCCGCACATTGGATCGATTTTGGGAAGAAAAATTTAAGCTAGATGTTTGGTACGTCGATAATTGGAGTTTGTGGCTCGACCTTAGAATTCTGTTTATGACTGTGTGGCAAGTACTTCAACGAGAAGGTGTTACTCAAGAAGGTCATGCAACATCTGAAGAATTTATGGGTTCAAAAGGGTTGGGTTAAGGTGCTTAACTGTAGGGTGGGCAATGCCCCACCTTACGAAAGTAACTGCTATTAATAATTTTTACTTATTTCATTTAGGGTTATGCAAAAAATATGGGAAGTTGGCTCTGAGTTTGATTGGAAAGATGAATTGGTGGCGCCGTCTGTTCCTTCTAATTGGTTTCCTGACAATCATCAACTTTTTGCTACAGGTACATCAGTTTTATTATCAATTCATTATCATCTTAAGCCAAATGGTACACGTTTAAGGTTACATTTACCCTCATTCTTTTGTATGCATGTTGCCAACAAATTAAAAAACGTTTTTGATTTATGTTGGTATCGAGATTTGCCGACAGAGCCAACCCCTGATTTTGATACCCTCAAGCCTTTACCAGGGGATTTAGTTTTAGCTGTCAATTTATATGGAATTCGCCAAGCGGATTCTTGGCAAGAATGGTTATCTAGTCAAAATGATATTATCTTGATTGAAGACCACAGCCATGACCCTTTTTCTTCTTGGGCTAGACAAAGTAAAGCTCACTATGCAATGGCTTCCCTACGCAAAACACTACCTATTCCTGACGGTGCGATTATCTGGTCTCCCCAAAATTTAGATTTACCCCAACCCTCATCAGACCAATCCTTTGGCGCTTATCAAAAACTCGGCGCCATGTTGATGAAAAGAATCTATATTAATGGTGTTAATATTTCAAAAGATGCGTATCGCGATTTACAAGTTGAAGGAGAACAAAAATTAAGTCAAGAGGTTAATGCTTCTGCCTCCAGTTTTACTGCAAATGTTCTTCGTTACTTAAATATTCCAGAATTAAGACAAAGGCGGGAAGCCAACATCAAACTTTTTCTCAATTTGATTAAAAATCATAATGAATTAACACCTTTATTTACGTCTTGGCACAATGGTTCAGTGCCATTTAATACAATTTTACTATGTAAAAATCAAGAAAACCGCAATGATTTACGAAAATTCTTGATTAGTAAAAATATTTTTGCTACAGTTCATTGGCAGCAACCAAAAGAGGGATTATCTAGTAACGACTCCCTAGCAATAGACTTATCAACTAGGGTTTTGACAATTCCTAGTGATAGTCGTTACTCCAATAATGATATTTATCAAGTTGTTGAACATATTATATATTTTTATGAATGTAGAAAATATGTAATTATATGAGATAATAAAAACAGCCAAGTACAACTAAAATATATTAGTGAAGTTAAGATGCAAACTCAAATAGTTGAATTAAACAACTCATCTTGGCAGCAAGTAATCAAAGATTTGCGTCACGATTTTTATCATATACCAGAGTATGTTTATCTAGAATCCAGAAGAACTAATACAATTCCCGAAGCGGTTCTAATATCTGAAGACAATAAACTGTTTTTTGTTCCTTATCTATTACGCAGTTGCGAAAATTTGTTTGAGGGTAGCCAGGAGATACCAGAAGCATATGACATTTCCTCTCCATACGGCTATCCTGGTTTTTTGTTCAATCAAGCTGCTGCGGATTCTCCAGAATTTATTAATAGTGCAATTGATAATTTAAAATCTGCTCTTGCAAATAAAAACGTTTGCTCGGCATTTTTTCGATTGCACCCTATACTCAACCTCGGTTTGAGTAAATTTTTATCAGATGAAATTTGTCAACTGACTGGAGAAACTGTATCCATTAATTTAGAGTTGAGTGAAGAAGAAATTTGGCGCCAGACACGTAACGACCATCGCACCAAAATCAATTGGTGTAAGCGTGCTGGTATGACAGCCAAGATGGTTTCCTTTCAAGAATATATTCATGAATTCATGGATATATATGAAGAGACTATGAGTAGAGTTGAGGCCGTTGAGTCTTATTACTTTGACTATGAATATTTTTGCCAACTGTTGCAGTTAGGTGACAAGCTACATTTGTGTATTGTGGAATGGCAAGGAGAAATAACTAGTGCTGGTTTATTTACCGAATGTTGTGGTATTGTTCAATTCCATCTTTCAGGAACAAAAAACAAGTTTTTGAAACAAGCCCCAAGCAAATTGATGCTAGATTTTGTTAGATATTGGGGAAAAGAGCGGGGAAATAAAATATTTCATTTAGGTGGTGGATTAGGAGGTGGAAAAGATAGTCTTTATGAATTTAAATCAGGTTTTTCTAAACAAAGCCAACCTTTTGTTACAATCCGCCTAATCACAGATGAACAAAAGTACCATCATCTAGTTAAATTAAGAGCAAAGGTTTTAAATACTCAACCTGAAGAAATTATTAAGTCAAATTTTTTCCCAGCTTATCGTTCTCCTAATATTAGGTAATTCAAGTTGATAATTCTTACAATCATTATGAGTGTTAAGGAGGGTGTCTCTAATGAGTAAACGTGTTTTACTAGTGGCTCGAATATTAGATTCTAGTGGTGTAACAACGCATATATTTACTCTGGCACAAGGCTTAATGTCTATGGGGTGGGAAGTAGCTGTAGCTAGTGGAGGGCAAGTGGGAGATCATTCCTACGGACCACAACGTTTTGAAGAAAACGGAATACCGCATTTCTATATTCCTTTCCCTAACAGGTCTCTCACGGCAAAGAATTTTATTAATGGATTGAGAACTTACTGGGAAGTAAATTCTCTTATCAAATCTTTTCTTCCTCAGATAATACATGTTCACTGGCCAGCAACTAGTCCCTATATACGTGGAATACAATTACTTCATAAAATCCCTTTTTTATCAACTATTCATCTGGAAGGAATGCCTTCTGGATTAGCATATAGATTAGGAGCTTTTTGGGGAGATAAAGCTATCGCTATCAGTGCAGAAACTCGCAAAGACTTGATTGATAATTATAAAGTGTCGCCTGAAAAAATTCGCGTAGTATACAATGGTGTAGATGAATCTTACTTTATTCCCCCAAGAGAAGAGGATTGTTGGAAGGCACGCCAGAGTTTTGGTTTAAACCAACAAGATAAAGTCGTCTCTCTGTTAGCACGGTTGGAATATGTCAAAGGTCATGATGTCCTAATTAAAGCCATCAGCTTATTGCGTGCTAAAGGGTTGGATGTCATTGCTTTATTTGCTGGAGAGGGAACCTGTGCCAAAGCTTTTGCTCAACAAAGTGTAGAATTTGGTGTAGCTGATTTAGTTCGCCAAGTTGGTCATGTAGACAGTCGGCAGGTTTTGTGGGCATCAGATGTATCAGTTTTACCCAGCCGCGTCGAAGGTTTTGGAATAGTAGTAGTTGAGTCAATGCTGTGTCGAGTAGTGCCAATTAGAACTCCGGCAGCAGGTGCATACGACCAAATTAACGATGGAGTAAACGGTTTTATCGTACCCTTTGATGACCCTGAGACATTGGCATTACGTCTGGAACAACTTTTTACTGCACACCAACTCAAAAATCAGATGGCAGAAAATGCTTTGATTTCAGCAAAAAATGAGTTTACCCGAAAACTGATGCTGGAAAAAACTGTGTCGGTATATGAAGAAGTTTTGCAAGCGGTAACATAATTTTTTTGGTAACTAATTCATAACTAAAATTATTTAACAAACTGACAATGCCTAAACCAATCCTTTTATCAACACCCCATATGGGGAACCAAGAACTTGAATTTGTACTAGAAGCATTTGATACTAATTGGATTGCTCCTGTGGGTCCTCACGTAGATGCATTTGAGCAAGAATTTTGTCAAATCACTGGCGCCGGATATGCTGCTGCGGTAAGTTCTGGGACTGCTGCTATCCATCTGGCCTTAAAATTGCTAGGAGTAGAGTCTGGTGATGAAGTGTTTTGCTCAACACTGACATTTGCTGCTACTGCTAATCCAATAGTTTACCAAGGCGCCAAACCTGTATTTATTGATAGCGACACAAAGTCTTGGAACATGAATCCCGACTTGTTACGTGAAACTCTCGAATACCGTGCGCGTATCGGTAAATTACCTAAAGCGGTAATCCTCGTGCATCTTTACGGACAAAGCGCCGACATCGAACCAATTTTGAAAGCATGTAACCAATATGACGTTACTTTAATTGAAGATGCTGCGGAAGCTTTAGGCGCCACTTATCAAGGAAAAGCACCGGGAACATTTGGGCGTATCGGTATTTATTCATTCAATGGTAATAAAATTATTACTACGTCGGGTGGCGGAATGCTGGTATCAGACGAACCGGAATTAGTCGCCAAGGCTAGATTTTTAGCAACACAAGCACGCGACCCAGCCCCCCACTACCAGCACTCAGAAATTGGTTATAACTACCGCCTTAGCAATGTTTTGGCGGGTATTGGTCGCGGACAACTGCAAGTTTTGTCAGAACGTGTAGCAGCACGACGGCGTAACTTTGAAATTTATGCAGGAGCATTGAGTAAGTTACCTGGAGTTGAATTCATGCCTGAAGCCAATTTTGGTACTTGTAATCGTTGGCTGACCTGTTTAACTATAAACCCGGAAGCTTTTGGTGCAGATAGAGAACAAATCCGTCTCGCTCTTGCCGCTCAACAAATAGAAACCCGTCCTGTATGGAAACCGTTGCACCTTCAACCAGCCTTTGCAAAATACGAGAGTATAGGTGGCGAGGTAGCGGAAGACTTATTTGCGCGCGGGCTTTGTTTACCATCTGGTTCAAATCTTATCTCCGAAGAATTAGAGCAAGTTATCGAAGCATTCTTCGGTGTTTATGATAGAGCTAATAACGATTAATTTAATTTATTTAATTTCATGCTTTGATTAATTACTTAGATAAAATACAGCGTTTCTAAACTATGCAAGTTGACATTATTGATATATGTAGCCAGAGGTGGTTACAAACGTTACAAAATATTCGCCATGATGTTTATCACTTACCGCAATATATATTGACAGAAGCAATTAGAACTAATAGCAAACCCGAAGCTATTTTAATAACTAAAGGTGAAAAAACTTTTGGTTTGCCTTACTTATGTCAGAAGATAAATTTATTTGACAAAAGTTTAGTTTTCACGGATTGTTATGATATCGGTTCTCCAAATGGTTATGCTGGTTTTTTATTGAATGATGCAGCTTCTAACGAGCCAGCTTTTTTAAAAGCAGCGATTGAACAACTGATTAAAACTTTTAAAGCCAGAAATATTTGTTCTGTTTTTTTTCGTCTACATCCAATACTTAATCAAAACATCAACCAAGAGTTATCTTCTGAAATTATTCAAGTAAGTGGAGAAACATTATCGATTGATTTAAGTCTTTCGCCTGTAGAAATATGGCGTAAAACTCGACCAGAACATCGTACTAGCATAAATCGATCTAAACGCAACGGTTTTACAGTCAAAATAGTAAATTATCGAGAATATATAAATGAGTTTATTAGTATATATTATGAAACTATGGAGCGCGTAGGAGCTAAAACATGTTATTATTTTGATTCCGAATATTTTTGCAGATTGATGAGCTTAAATGAAGCTATCCACTTGTGCATTGTAGAAAAAGATAATAAAATTGCATGTGCTGGTATTTTTACAGAATGCTGTGGAATTATTCAATACCATTTAGGAGCAACGAAAAACCAGTTTTTAAAAGAAGCTCCAAGTAAATTAATGTTTGATTATGTGAGATTTTGGGCTAAAGAACGTGGAAATGAAGTATTTCATTTAGGTGGAGGACTTGGCGCCAAAACAAATAGCCTTTATCATTTCAAAGCAGGTTTTGCTAATCAAAAGCATTCTTTTGTTACACTACGTTTAATTTTAAACCAAGAAAAATACTATCATTTTGTTGATATTAGGTCAAAAACATTAAGTATGGAACCACAAAAATTATTAAATTATAATTTTTTTCCCGCTTATCGTTATGAGGTATAAAACTCTGTAGTCACAGTTAATAAATTTATTTTTTACCATATCGTTAAAACATAAATCAATCTTGTCAAATTCAAAAATAACAGATTAAAACTATGGCTAATAATAAAGAAACTTTCAGCACTGTAGATTTTGATTACTGGGCTTGTCTAGAAAATTTATCTTTTGGGGAAAAATTTCTTATAGAAACATATTTGAACAAGGAGGCTAAAACTTTAGAAGCTGGCACAGGTGGGGGAAGAATTGCTCTAGAGATGCAAAAAATGGGTTTTAAATCGCTTTTTGCGTTTGATTATATATCTGATTTTATTGAACACGCACGCCAGAGAGATAAAATAGGTAGTATTTATTTTGCGGTAGAAGATGCAACTGCATTAACTTATCAAAATGATGAATTTGACCAATTAGTTTATTTACAACAAGTTTTATGTTGTATTGAAAACCAAGATGCAAGATTAAGTGCTTTTAAAGAAGCTTATCGCATTCTTAAGAAAGGCGGAACTGGAATTTTTTCTTTTCTAAATTTGGAATCCAGAATTCAGAATAATTTCCACAAAGGATATTTAACATATATACAATTATTAAGAAAAGTTTTTAATTCTGAATTTTCCTCTCAATACATTCCTCGAATGAAACTAGCTGGAAAACCAAACTTAGGAGCTATTTTTGACAAACAACCTTATATGTATTGGTATCACATTGAAGAAGTGTATAAAATTTTTCAAGATGTAAATTTTAAAATTGTTGCTTTTGGAACTGATTACCAGCTAAGAGAACGAAAAATGCTGAAATCATTGGAACCTTTAAAGACACAACCAATTGAGGGAATGTTGTACTTTGTATGTAAAAAATAACCTATTTAGTAAACTATTTACAAATCTCTCGGTCAAACAACACAAGCATTTCAGGCTATTCGCACAAACTTATTATCAATGAATTTAAGATTATGGAACAGCAAGAATCATTTGTATTATACAAATACTGGCAAATTATACAGCGTCGTTGGATAGCTGGACTGGGAGTCTTTCTTCCGATATTTTTACTTTCATTGATAGCTTCATCTTTAAAAAAGCCCAGTTATCAAGCGGAAGGTAAATTGCAGTTTCAACGTACAAATACAATTTCAACACTGACTGGTGTTGCTCCTGAAGTTGGTAAATTGGAGCCAGTAGTTCAAGATAGTAAAACTAATCCACTTAACACTGAAGCCGAAGTTATACGTTCACATCCTATCATCCAAAAAACTATTGACCGTCTCAATATTAAAGATGAAACAGGTGCCCCTTTAAAAACAAGTGAATTTGTCAAAAAGCTTACAATCAAAGATGTGAAAGGTACTGACGTTTTACAAGTTAACTATAACGATACAAATCCTGAAGTTGCTGCCAAAGTAGTCAATACTTTAATGGAAGCATACTTAGAACATAACATTTCTTATAATCGTAGTGCAGTATCTGCCGCACGTAAATTTCTAGAAAAACAAGTACCAAGTGCAGAATCTGTTGTTCGTAAAGCTGAAGCTGAACTGCGGGAATTTAAAGAAAAGAATAAAATTGTTTCACTACAAGAAGAAGCAAATAAAGCAGTAGAATTGCTCAGTAACTTACAAAAGCAAATAGGGGACGTTAAATCACAAATATCTGATAGCAGTTCGCAAGCACAAGCAGTTCGCCAAAGACTTGGGATGACTTCACAGCAAGCAGTGACAATGACATCACTGAGTCAGTCGAGTGGAGTTCAAGAAGTTATGACAGAACTTCAAAAAATTGAACTACAACTAGCAGATAGACGTGAAGTACTTTTAGATGAGCATCCAGAAATCATCAAACTCCAAAATAAAGCTAATACATTGAAAGGTGTTTTGCAAAATCGAGTTGGTAGTGTTGCTGGACAACAAGTTCAAGCTAGTAATGCTAATTTACAGTTTGGTACACTTAAACAGCAGCTTAGTAGCGAACTTGTACAATTAGAATCACGACGTTTAGGGTTAGCTAGTCAACTTGCAACACTTACAGGTTTAGAAGCAACCTATCGACAGCGCTTAAATAATTTACCCAAATTAGAGCAGGTACAGCGTGAGTTAGAGCGTAAAGTTCAAGCTGCTCAATCAACCTACTCATTACTATTACAGAGACTACAAGAAAGTCGTATTGCCGAAAATCAAAATTTGGGTAATGCTCAAATCATAAGTCAGGCGCCAACTCCTGATGAACCGATTTCTTCTCCAACAGTAAGTTATTTAAGTGCAGGGTTACTAGGTTTGTTAGCTTCAATGGCTAGTATGTACCTCCTAGAAACGCGCGATAAGTACATTAAGACAATTGATGAAGCTAAGGAATTGATGGAACTAACGCTATTAGGTGTTATTCCTTCGTTCAGTAAGCCAAAATCATTTCTCCGTGGTAACAACGACGATATCGAGGTTTCGAGTCCTAAGATTGTTGTTCGTGATACTCCCCGTTCACCATCAAGCGAAGCTTATCGAATGCTGCGTGCGAATTTGAAGTTCATCAGTGCTGACAAAGAAATCAAGGTAATTGTTATTACTAGTTCTGTCGCTAAAGAAGGTAAATCAACCGTTGCTGCTAATTTAGCAATGGCAATAGCTCAGATGGAGCGACGAGTATTACTAGTCGATGGTGACTTACATCGTCCTATTCAACATAATATATGGGACTTACCCAATAACGAAGGTTTGAGTAACGTAATCGTTGGTCAGTCAGACGTGCGGGCAGCTATTACACGAGTCATGGATAATTTATACGTTCTCCCCTCCGGACTTGTACCACCTAGCCCAGCTTCATTACTTGACTCGAAGCGTATGGCAACCCTTATTGACTCATTTAGGAGTAGTTATGACTGCATCATTATTGACACACCTGCACTTAGTGTAGGCGCCGATGCTGCAACTTTAGGACAGATGGCAGATGGTTTATTGTTTGTAGTTCGTCCGGGAGTTGTTGATGTTGTAAATGCAGCATTTGCGAAAGACCTGCTAGAAAAATCTGGTCAGAATGTCTTGGGACAAGTTGTAAATGGAATTATTGCTAAAAATGAACCTTATAGCAATTACTACTTCAATAACGAAGATAGTTACTCGCAAGATAGTGTTGGTCGGGTTGCGAGTGAGGTTGGGTTAGCAGTTAGGGTGTAGGGAACGGCATTCACCTGACCTAACTCATTGTTTTGATTTTCTATACATTACATCAATGGAGTACAACCGATGCTGATTTTCCCTATCTTCAACTTATTTATCAACTATTTGAAGCGCAAGTCGAGCAGAACCCAAATGCTGTAGCTGTTGTACATGGGCAGCACTACGACGCACGATTAATGCCAAACCTCTATTCGGCGCCGACAGAGGGCACTTTTATGACCAAATGCATTTCCGTGCTGGTATTCCAAAATCGAATATAACCACTTTATCAGCGTTAATAGCATTCCTAATCAGCATTTTGAGCGTAATTATTTTTACTTTAAAGTTTCAACTTGCCATCTGGGTTTTTCTACTTGGCATCATCATGCTGTTACTTGCGGCTACATAATTCCAAATTTCTCTACGTTGGGATAATTAACTAGTTTCCAACAAGAATTAAGAAAAAGTTTATACTTTTACCCTTGTGAAAGTATAACAGTACTGAGACAATCTTAAAAAGATTGAAAGGTGCTGCATGAAATATAATTACCAGCGCAACCCTGTAACTAAGCAATTTAAAAAACATCAAACTCTACTACTCAGTAGCCTTGTTGTATTTATAGTTACTCCTGTTAGCGCTCAAATAATTCCTGACAATACACTGGAGCGGAAAACTCTCGCGTTATTCCTATTAATGGCGCCTCATTTGATTTAATCAACGGTGGCGCCCAACGTGGTAATAATCTTTTTCACAGTTTTAGTTCGTTTAATATAAATGAGGGACAAAGAGCATACTTTATCAATCCATCTGGAGTATTAAATATAATCGCGCGCGTTACAGGCAGCAATGCATCTAATATCAACGGAACATTAGGTGTACGTGGCACCGCTAATTTATTTTTAATTAACCCCAACGGTATTTTATTTGGCAAAAATTCTAGTTTAGATGTACTTGATTCATTTATCGGAACGACGCACCATCAAAAACACGCGCGCAGGAGTTAACTTGCAACGGATAAGAGCGGATGTAACGGATGAATTATTGGTTATAAATATAAAGTAAGGTGCGTGACACTACCAGTATTGCGCTTCGTTTTAAGATGTTAGTAGTGTCACACACCCTACAAATTAAAACAATTTATCCGTTACATCCGTTACATCCGTTGCCAATCTTACCTCTTACTTGCCACAATAGTACGGTGACGCGGGTCGCTTTCCACCGTCAACGGCGCCTCAAAACCAACTTCTTGTAACTCTTCCTCAATATTAAACATATAATACTCATCACTCCACGGTTCAGTGCTTTTCATCAGCGTGAACAGAACAGGTGGTAAATTTTGAATGACTTTAGATTTCGGGTTATTATCTACAATCGCTATGGTGCCACCAGGTCGAACTAACCTAAACGCTTCTTTAAAAATTGCTTTGGATGCAACACTCGGAAGTTCATGAGTGACAAATTGTAGCGTTACCAAATCAAAAGAATTATCAGGTAATTTTGTATCCTCAGCTAACACATGTAACCACTGCGATATTTCATTGTTTGTATCTAGCGTCTTAGCAACAGCTAGCATATAAGGAGATAAATCAAGACCAACCGTTCGGACTGGATGGTTTTGCTTTTTTTGATAATACCGATGTAATGCCAGAGTTGAAATACCTACAGAACAACCAATATCTAAAATATCTTTAACATGTTTAGGAGCATAAATTCCTAAAACATCGTGAAAACTACTTCTCAGACGGTTGTGAGCAACTTCCCAAGTCAACGGTTCATTTTTCCAAACCCGCAATGCCATTGAGTAAGTCGCACTCGGCGCCTCAAATGCGGCTTGCCAACATAAGTTACCCTCACTATAAGCATGAAAAGGCACATTATAATAGTTTGGGTAAGTAACTTCAGGGTTGGTGACTGCCGCTAAATTTTGTTGTATACCTGATTTTTCCAACTGCTCATAATTTTGGCGCCAGGGAACACCATTTTTTTCAGCAGTCTTAATAATCACTTGCCGAGCCTGGTGTTTCATCACCTTGTAGATAGGCTCAGTTTTGATTAGCAAATTCACAAACTGTGATAACAGGTTTTCACCCGCCCAGTCAGGCTTTAATTTTTTATCCATACATTCCAATGAAGCGACCTAATCTTATCTTAGGGGAAAGGCGGAGCATAAAAAGAGAAGAAATAGAATAAAGATGATTTTTTGAGTAGCAATTCATACAATATAGCTTTACTATTTTTTGCCAAAATATCTGTTTCTTCCTGTACAGCATTTTCAGAGTCTTGCGTAAGAGGACGTTGAGGACTAAAGCGATGAACAAACCAATGCTCTCCTAATACGTAGTCACCCTGACACCACTATTTAAGAATAGTATCTACTTCCTTGACCCAATCCTAACGTTTATTGCTCGTTGTCATTTCTGCGTTTCCTTGATGTTCGAGCAGGTCGTGTTCTTCCAACATTATGGTGGATAGGTTCAAAGGAGAGTATCTATCAAGTCTGTTGGATTTGGTGGCATACGGGATATGCGTGTATCTTCAGATAAAGGAACTAAGTGTGGTTTTTGAGGTGCGTTGCCTGCACCAAGAATTTGTTTAACTTCCTCATACTTACCTATTGCAAGAAGGTCTAGAACTAGCGTACCATCTTTTGTTAGACTCATTAAAAGACCACGGTTGATATCGGCACTACCTCGGTCTACATACTGGATAGTTCCCAATAATCGATTCAAACTCTCTTCATGAAAGCTAGATAATCGCTGACCACTTGCCCAGAAATGTAGGCTTCTACGTGAAACGTTAAATAGTTTAGCAAGTTGCTCCCAGGTTAATCCACTCAGTTTTCTAAGTTCGTTGATAGCTTTTCGTGTCGCTTCTGCTGTCTGCGTTGATTCTGTAGAACTTGTGTAAGTTATACCCCTAATACCAATTTAATATGAAGTCGCATATAATAGACTTATAAGCTTAATTTACCATAAGTACCTATGAGCCGCCCATTCAAAGTTGAGATAACGGAGAGCGAAGAGGATTTAAAAAAACGCCTGCAAACAGTTAGGCTAGCAGAGCAAAAAGAAAAACTCCAAATGCTATGGTGGCTTAAAAATGGTCAAGTAAGTGAGCAACAGGAAATAGGAAAACGCCTGGGTAGAGACACATCAACAATTACACGATGGCTACAGAAATATCGTTCAGGTGGAATTAGTAGGTTATTGGAAATTAAGAAGGCGC
>NZ_JBXXZH010000005.1:0-90992 GCF_059640475.1 Calothrix sp. CBUCES-K 9914 | reverse complement strand
ATTACTCATTACTCAGCACTCAGCACTCATTACTCATTACTCAGCACTCAGCACTCATTACTCATTACTCAGCACTCAGCACTCATTACTCTATGCTTTTCCAAACCGTCGTTCGCGCTGTTGAAAGCTTAATAAAGCACGATGAAACTCGTTGGTGTCAAAGTCAGGCCAAAATGCGTCTGTAATATATATCTCGGTATAAGCAATTTGCCATAACAGAAAATTGCTAATCCGCATCTCCCCACTGGTGCGAATTAGTAAGTCAGGGTCGCTAATGCCAGCAGTATAAAGATGACTCTCAAAAGTTTCCTCGTCAATTTCCGAAGGTTTGAGCAAACCTTGTTCGACTTTTTGAGCAATAGCACGACAAGCTGATAAAATCTCTTGCCTACCACCGTAATTAGTCGCGATAGTAAATTTGATGCCGCGATTATTTCGCGTTTGCTCCATTGCCGAGCTAATTTGCTCTTGTAGTGCAGTAGGAAGTGCATTTAAGTTTCCAGCAAACTTAATCCTCACACTCTCCTTCATCATCTCGCGTAACTCACTACGCAAAACTACTTGAAATAAAGTCATTAAAAAATCAACTTCTTCCTGGGGTCGTTTCCAGTTTTCAGTTGAAAAAGCATATGCAGTTAACGCTTCTATTCCCCAATCATTACAGGTACGTAGTAATTGCTTAAGGGACTCAACACCGCGTTTGTGACCCATGATACGAGGCAGTCCTCGATGCCTAGCCCAACGACCATTGCCATCACAAATCACCGCAACGTGTTTTGGTAGTAATTCGCGTTTTAAATCAGAGGGTAATTGCAGTTCTGTTTGTTGTGCTGTCATTTCTTATCCCGAGGAGCGGTCGATGGTAATCCGAGTAATCGTGAAACTACATTGAGTGTCTTGCTACGAATTTTTCGCCCCAAACTTAGTAAACCAGGAGCAACCGCTTCCCGGTCAATAGTAGGTGACAGTTTCTCTTCTAGCAAGTCTTTTAACTTCGCGATTGTTAGTGGTCTATTTAGGGTTCCCCTTTCCGCTAGAGAAATTGAACCCGTCTCTTCTGATACAACTACACAAATGCAATTTTCGACCCGCTCAGTAATACCCATCGCCGCCCGATGGCGTGTGCCCAACTGGCGTGAGGCTGTGCGTCCCGAAAGCGGTAAGATTATACCCGATGCGAGAATCCGAGAGCCACGTACTAATGTAGCACCATCGTGTAAAAGTGTCTTGGGCTGAAAGATGGTTTGAATTAGTTCTTTTGATACTTCCGCGTTTAACTTAACTCCGGGTACTGAAAAATCTCGCTCGTCAATCGGGCCAGTTGTTTCTATAATCAATAATGCCCCAATTCTGTTTTTCGACAGTTCCTTAATAGCTTCGACAATTTCATCTATAGTGCTATCTGATTTAGGAAGCGAGAGATTTGAGGGTTGAAATAGCTTTTTTAACTCTCCCCGTCCCAATAATTCTAAAAATCTCCGAAACTCTGATTGTAGTGCAACTGCCATTGCAACCGCACAACCAATTACTAATTTTTCCAATACAAAATTTAGCAGTTCCAGCTTCCACTGATGCGACAAAGCTGAAGCTAACATTAAAATCACAAAACCTAGAACCATCCGTAGCGTCCGCCGCTCGTTAATTAGAACTAGCATCATGTAAGTCAGTGCCAGTACTAACATAATATCCAGAGTCTTCAGCAGCAAGGACTGCGACCATCCCAAGGCTATCAGCCATTGCTTCCACCAATCTCTCATGACATCTGGAATGTACTTTAATTAAGTTAAAAGTGCTGAGTGCTGAGTGCTGAGTGCTGAGTATTGAGGACAAAATCCCAACTCATAACTCTTAACTCCTAACTCATCACTCATAACTCTTAACTCCTAACTCTACTCAGCACTCAGCACTTTCTACTCAGCACTTTTTTGAAGTCTTTCCGGTAAACAATCTTGTCGAATTAAATCTTGGTATGTTTCCCGTTGCAAAATAATATTTGCTTCACCGTTGGATACTAAAACCGCTGCTGGACGGGACAGGCGATTGTAGTTCGATGCCATACTGTAATTGTAAGCACCAGTTGCCATCACAACTAGGATATCTCCAGGTTGAGTTTGAGGTAACTCGGCATTTTTAATTACAATATCCCCTGACTCACAGTGTTTTCCTGCAACTGTTACAGTTTCGCTACACGGTGCCGACATTTTGTTCGCTACGACCGCGCGGTAAACTGACTGATAAGTAATTGGACGAGGATTATCTGACATACCACCGTCAACTGCTATATAGTTACGGATACCTGGAATTTGTTTTGATGAACCAATAGTATACGCTGTCACGCAAGATGTGGCAATTAAAGAGCGCCCTGGTTCAGATAATAATTTAGGTAAAGGTAAGTTAAGTTTTTCACACGCTGTTTGAATGACGTTGCAAATTGGCTCTACCCATTCCTCAATGCTTGGTGGATCATCAGACTCAGTATATTTAATTCCTAAACCACCACCAACATTCAACTCTGTAATTGACAACCCATAAGAAGCTGCTTGCTCCAACCATTGCACCATCACTGCCGCTAAGTCACGGTGCGGTTGCCGTTCAAAAATTTGCGACCCAATGTGAGCGTGAACTCCAACACAATTTAGCACGCCCTGTTTACTCACATACTCAAACACTTGTGCAAGTTGGTTAGGGTCAAATCCAAATTTACTATCAAGATGTCCAGTTCTTATGTACTCATGGGTGTGACACTCAATACCTGGTGTCAGTCGCAGCATGATGCGTACTGTTTGGTTAGAAGCTATTTCCACAAGGGTTTGTAGCTCATACCAGTTATCAACAACTATCGTGATACCTGACTCAATTGCAAAAATTAGCTCTTGCTGTGATTTGTTATTACCATGAAGGTAAATTTTACTGGGACTAATTCCTGCTGTTAACGCTGTGTATAATTCGCCACCTGATACAACGTCAATCCCTAACCCTTCAGTTTTGACTATCGCACAAACGGCAAGACAACTCCAGGCTTTAGAAGCGTATAATACTTGAGATTCGCCTTTATAGTAACGTTGGAAACTGTCGCGATACTGGCGACAAGCTGTACGTAAAGTCTTTTCATCCAAAATGTATAAAGGAGAACCAAATTTGTTAATTAAGTTATTAACGTCACAACCTCCTATTTCGAGATGGTCATGATTGTTGACTTTGGCTGTAATTGGTAGTAGAGATTGATTTGGAGAAATATCGATGTTATTTTTTGTAAGTTGTAAGTACTTACGACCAGAATCTTGGACTTTTGCCGATTGAGTCGATACCATAAGTGTGAAAATTGTCCTTGTTTAATTTAGGGGCATGATTGGAAGGGTTAGTCCGACTTTGTAATGTGAGCTAACTGTCTAAACCAAATATTAAATTATTGTAAATGAGTAAATATTCCCATCCTTTAGTTTACAGATGGAATGTGCCATAACTAATAAACGTGAACACACTAAATTTAGAAATCCAATCATTAACACCTAAGCATTTGAGTGCTTTGCTCGAACTCGACCAAGCTTGTTTTGGTGGTCTTTGGACGCTTGATGCGTACCAGCGAGAGTTAGACAGTGCGAATACAGTTTTGCTTGGCTTAACTTCTCCCTTTACAACCGAGAAATTACTGGGAATGGGTTGTTTTTGGTCGATTTTAGAAGAAGCGCACATTACAATTTTGGCGGTTCATCCTAAATACCAGAGCCAAGGACTCGGACAGGCTTTACTGTTTTCGCTGCTGAAGACAGCTTATAAGCAGGGTTTAGAACGAGCTACCCTTGAAGTGCGACCCTCAAATGCAGGTGCTATTACTTTATATCAAAAATTTGGTTTCAAAACAGCAGGGCGACGGCGCCGTTATTACAAAGATAATGACGAAGATGCGCTGATTCTCTGGCTTGGTGACATCCAGGCGCCGCAATTTCCACGTCTGCTTGATACTTGGCTTGATACTATAAGGGGGCGCCTAAATCAATCCGGGTATACCTTGACAAATAATGAATAATCTAGTATGCAAACTACTTTTTTTCAAAAAAATTATCAACCTTAACCATTATTTAATAAAACTTTATTTTTGGTAAATGAAAATAAATTTCTTAAAAATGTGATGATAAATTCATCGAAACTGTAGCTGAAAGTTCAAATTCGACTTGACGCTCAAGAAATAAAATGTTAAATATTTTCTCTTGGGGATGTATTGACGTATCTCAGCAAAAAGTTATCGTTTGTCCGAAATCAGCCCTACAAAAGCATCTGAATCTCAATTAACGAACACACACACGTACATAAAAAGTAAAAAATTAAATTATTAAACTTGTGAAACCGTCACATACGTTTCGGATGTCTACACCTCTACACGGACACCCGAATATTTAGGCTATGCTAAAATCAGCGTACCGGCACGACGCAGGTGATGGGAAAAATATATGTTTGAACGCTTCACAGAAAAAGCCATTAAGGTGATTATGCTTGCCCAAGAAGAGGCTCGCCGTCTTGGGCATAATTTCGTCGGTACTGAGCAGATCCTCTTGGGTCTAATTGGCGAAGGTACCGGAGTCGCAGCTAAAGTACTGAAATCGATGGGCGTCAACCTCAAAGACGCTCGGATTGAAGTCGAAAAAATCATAGGTCGAGGTTCAGGCTTTGTCGCTGTGGAAATTCCGTTTACGCCACGCGCCAAACGAGTTTTGGAACTCTCCTTAGAAGAGGCTCGCCAGTTGGGGCATAACTATATTGGCACCGAGCATCTGCTGTTGGGCTTAATCCGCGAAGGTGAAGGTGTAGCAGCAAGAGTTCTAGAAAACCTCGGTGTTGATTTATCAAAAGTTCGGACTCAAGTGATTCGGATGTTGGGCGAAACCGCTGAGGTAACACAAGGTGGACCATCCAGCCGCACCAAAACCCCAACATTGGATGAATTTGGCTCGAATTTGACCCAAATGGCAACCGACGGTAAGCTTGACCCTGTAGTAGGACGTGCCAAGGAAATCGAGCGAGTAATCCAAATTCTTGGTCGTCGGACTAAGAATAACCCTGTGCTAATTGGTGAACCAGGGGTAGGTAAAACCGCTATCGCCGAAGGTTTAGCAACACGAATTGCAACTAAAGATGTACCTGACATTTTAGAAGATAAACGTGTAGTAACTCTTGATATTGGTTTACTCGTAGCAGGAACCAAATATCGAGGTGAATTTGAAGAACGCTTGAAGAAAATCATGGATGAGATTCGACAAGCGGGAAATGTAATTTTAGTAATCGACGAAGTTCACACCTTAATTGGTGCTGGTGCAGCTGAAGGCGCCATTGACGCAGCAAATATCCTCAAGCCAGCTTTGGCGCGCGGAGAATTGCAGTGTATTGGTGCTACAACACTTGATGAGTACCGTAAGCACATTGAGCGCGATGCAGCCCTAGAACGACGCTTCCAGCCAGTAATGGTGGGCGAACCGTCGGTAGATGAAACCATTGAAATTTTATATGGTCTACGTGACCGCTACGAGCAACACCACAAGCTGAAAATTTCTGATGAAGCTTTGGTAGCAGCAGCGAAGTTATCAGACCGCTATATATCTGACCGTTATTTACCCGATAAAGCTATCGACTTAGTTGATGAAGCTGGTTCACGGGTACGTTTAATTAATTCTCAGCTTCCCCCCGCAGCTAAAGAGCTTGATAAAGAATTGCGTCAAATTCTTAAAGAGAAAGACGATGCAGTACGTGGTCAAGACTTTGACCGTGCAGGGGAGTTGCGCGACCGAGAAATGGAAATCAAAGCCGAAATTCGTGCCATTGCTCAAAGCAAAGCTAGTGGTACAAAGACTGAAGGTGGCGATGAACCCGTTGTTACCGAAGAAGACATTGCCCATATTGTGGCATCTTGGACTGGTGTACCCGTTAACAAGCTTACCGAGTCGGAGTCTGAGAAGTTGTTGCACATGGAAGACACCTTGCACCAGCGTCTTATCGGTCAAGAAGATGCAGTTAAAGCAGTATCGCGAGCAATTCGACGTGCGCGCGTTGGTTTAAAGAATCCTAACCGTCCAATTGCTAGCTTTGTCTTCTCTGGTCCTACTGGTGTTGGTAAAACCGAGTTAGCTAAGTCATTGGCTTCATACTTCTTCGGTTCTGAAGAAGCAATGATTCGTCTTGACATGTCCGAGTACATGGAACGTCACACCGTTTCTAAGCTCATCGGTTCGCCTCCAGGTTATGTAGGATACAACGAGGGTGGACAATTAACCGAAGCAGTACGCCGTAGACCCTACACCGTGGTACTTTTCGACGAAATCGAAAAAGCACACCCCGATGTATTCAATATGCTGCTGCAAATCCTTGAAGACGGGCGCCTTACCGATGCGAAAGGACGTACCGTAGACTTCAAGAACACCTTATTAATCTTGACCTCGAACATTGGTTCTAAGGTCATCGAGAAAGGTGGTGGTGGTATTGGTTTCGAGTTTGCCGAAGATGCAAGCGAGTCACAGTACAACCGCATTAAGTTCTTAGTGAACGAAGAACTGAAGAATTACTTCCGTCCAGAGTTCCTCAACCGACTCGACGAAATCATTGTATTCCGTCAGCTGAACAAGCAGGAAGTTACCGAAATCGCCGAAATTATGCTCAAAGAAGTCTTCGGGCGCCTTACAGAAAAAGGTATTTCGATGGAAGTTACCGACCGCTTCAAAGACCGTCTTATCCAAGAAGGTTACAACCCCAGTTACGGTGCAAGACCTTTACGTCGCGCGATTATGCGCTTGTTAGAGGATAGTCTAGCTGAGGAAATTCTCTCCGGTCGCATTAAAGATGGTGATATTGCCGTCATTGATGTCGATGAAAACAACAACGTCGTCGTTCGTCCTGGTGAACGTCGCGAACTGCTGACTCCCGGAGCAGGTGTAGAAGCATAGTCACTCATAAAAATAAATGTAAGACACGTAGCATAGGCGTCCCGCCTGTGCTACTTTTTTGTAGGCCAAAAAAATAATGTTATTGTAACGAACCGCAAAGTACGCAAAGAGAAGAAGAGGAGAAAAAGTTTACAAATGATCAACAGATTGCTATATCAATTCAACAAGCAGCATTTGGTTGCCAAGACCTGCTCAAATTCAATCTGGAAGCAGGCGCCATTAATTCAATGTTGCCATTACTATCAGCAACCCAAGAAGAAGCTTCTACAATTGGAGTTTTAGCAACATTATTAGCGGTAGAAATTGCTGACTCAGTTAAAGTTGTCTGCACGCTTTCTAATTTTGGCGCCAATGTCACCCAATGAGATGAAATGTTTGACGCTTGTAATGGTTCAATAGGACTTTCTGATAAACCCCCACGTCCTGTTGTAGAAAAAGTACTTCTAGAATAACGACTTCCCGGAGTACAAGCGGTGGAAATTCTTTGGGATGCGTCAAACAAATTTTCGGGCAGTTCAAATAAATCACCGCTAGGGTCTAATTTACTTATTATTTCAACATTCCCTGTTAATTCGGGAGTTTTACCTCTAGCATTGATGCTACTGTTTGGGCTAACAAAAAAACCTAGGGTATTGATTCGGATATTACCACCACGAAAATCTTCAGAACTCGCGGTAATACGACTACTTTCAAAGACTCCCAGAATATCAGTCTTGATATTTATGTTACCACCGATAACGTTTGACCCATCTGCATTGGTAGTTATATTACTTTTATGACGTAAAATTAAATCTTGGGAATTGATGGTAATAGTTGCTTGTTGCTTGTTAGGGTCAGTGCTGACACTTCGAGTATTGGCATTTAGAGAAGAGCCGTTATCTAATTTTATGGAATCAGCCCTAATATCAATATTACCTGCTTCACCTTGCCCTGGCGTACTGGTGTTAACAAGCATCTTTGAATCATTAGCTAATGAAAGTTCTTCGGTATTAATGCGGATACTTCCTCCCAAACCACTACCATTTTGCGAAACTGTGCCAAGGACAACACTTTCTCCGTTCAAGAAGACACCACTATTAGCATTTATAGTAATTGTACCAGCATCACCCTTGCCGCCAGTTTGGGCATTTATCAATGAGTCTTTATCAATAGATAAGATACCTGAAGTTATATTGACATTACCTGCGGCGCCTTCTCCATCAGTACCAACAACGACGCGACCTTGATTAATAAAATAAACACTACCATCCTTACTAGTATTTATATTGACAAAATTACCATTGCCACTACTCTTTTTGTCAATATTGGCATAAATACCACTATCGTGACTAAATTCCGCACGACGACTTGCATTGATCAGAACTGAACCTGCATCTCCTTTTCCCTCTGTACCAGCAATTAGTCCTGATGAATTAGAAAGTAAAAAATCTTCAGTTGTGATGCTGATACCTCCAGCGTTTCCTACACCAGTTGATGAAACACTGCTAACAATATTGCTTTTTTCGTTCAAAAATGCACCACGACTAGCATCAACTGTAATTGTACCAGCGGAGCCTTTACCATTGGTGGCATTTACAAAAGTGCTTTTAGCAGTAGATAAAGTACCCGTACTAATATTGATATTGCCTGCTGTGCCTTCTCCGTTTAAACTGGCAATAACCTTAGCGTTATCAAAATAGACATCGCCATCTTTGTTTGTATTTATACTAGTACTTGCACCGCTGCCACTAGCTTTTTCGCCAACGGTAGCATATATACCAGCTTCATTATTAAACCTCGCACTGTGGCTAGCATTTATAATGACGTTGCCTGCATTTCCTCGTCCCTCTGTACTGGCAACTAGTGCTGTATTACTAAGTAAAAAATCTTTAGTGCTAATGCGGATACCTCCTGCGTTCCCAACACCATTTGGTGAAACACTGCTTAGAACAGTACTTCCGCTATCAAAAGTAACGCTTTGACTAGCATTTATATCTATACTACCCGCGTTTCCGTTGCCAGATGTCTCGGCATTTAGAAAAGAGCCATTTTTAGCTGTAAATATACCTGTAGCAATGGATACATTCCCCGCATTTCCTCTTCCTCCATTTCTGGCGATTATTATCCCCTTATTATCGAGAGAAACACTTCCATTCGGATTTGTCTTAATAATGATGTCCCCACCTTGACGAGTACTTCCATCTTTATTATCGAAATTGGAACGCACATCGGTTTCAATGCCACCAGATTGATTCAATACAACACGGTCACTAGCTTCAATAATAATATCGCCAGCCGAACCTTGTCCTCTTGTAATCGAAAATAATTCTGCACCAAAATTATTTGCATCAGGCAAAAGTAAAAGTTCCTTGGCAGTAATATGGATGTTACCTCCATTTCCTACACCTTGCTCTTCTACATTGCTATAAATGCCAGTCGGATTACTATCACCAAATCTACCTTCAAACCTGACACTTCCTGATGGAGCATTTATTGTTACATCCCCAGCATTTCCTTGTCCGAGGGTAAAGCTAAATAACCCAGCACCTCCTTTTGCAAAAAAGTTATCGGTATTAATTGCTATACTTCCCGCGTTTCCCTTTCCATCTGGTAGTACCCGGGTGAAGATAGCGCTCGCATCACCGTCACTTGTTCTTCCATCCAAAGAAACATTGTCGGCATTAATAATTACCTTTCCTCCGTTACCTCGTCCATTTGTGTCAGCTAGAATTTGACCACCACTAATAAGCTTAAGATTTGCTGTTTTGATATTGATATTCCCTGCATTACCAACAGCGTTATATGCTACGTTATTGGAAACTGAAGCAAGACCTTCAATTACAATACTATCCGTAGCATTTAAATCAATATTCCCTGCTTGAGTACCTTCACGGCTATCTAAACTGCCCATACCAGCTATGATACGAGTACCTTCTGATATATTTAACTCGCGCGCTGTTATAGCAACACTACCTGCGTTTTCACCTTGTACATCAATACGAGAGTTATTAGTTAGTGATATGTTTGTACGAGGTAAACTATTTGGCTTCAGTCGTATATCTTGACTGTTAATCTCAAGTCCGACTTCGCCATTTCCTGCAAAGGCGCCTAATTCAACTCTTCCACTATATGCATTCAATCCACCATTATTAACATTAATATTGCCACCAACTAAAACTAAACTTCTACCATCGCCAATTCTTAAACCAGTATCATTAAAATTAGCCTTTGGCGGCAATCCTGATTCAATTCGGGAATTATTTTGAATCGATGCAGCTTGACCTTGACTAAAAATTAATGCAGAAGGATTAATAGTCAGCAAAGCTTTCGGCTGTTCTGGGTTGGTAGCACTGAAAAACCCAACGTCTCCAAATTTAACTTGGTTAGCTGTACTTGCTACAAAAGATCCACCAATATTTAATTTGGCATTTTCCCCGAAAATAATCCCTGAAGGATTTATCAAAAATAAATTGGCAGCACCATTTGCCCTAATCAAACCATCAATTTTTGATACTGAATTACCCGTTACTCTACTGATGATGTTTTGAATGTCTATTGCATTTTTAAAAAAAGCTTCACCATTTGTAGTAATTGAGAATTTGTCAAAGCTATGGAACAAATTTTGACCTACTCTTGTTCCACCAGTAATATCGCAAGTGGTGCAACCAGGTATTACTACTGAGTTATTTGGTAATGTACTGTCTGGGATGATTTGCGCTGTTGCTTTAGCAGAAAACATGTAACAATTAGTACATGCACCAATTAGTAAAAATCTCAGAAAAATTAATTTCATGTTTTTCTACAAAAGATTTTAGAGGATGTTTTAAAAGTTGGATCAAAGTATAAAATGTTATTATTACAAGTCGCAGCAAAGAATCTATATTTTACGTCGTGCTTAAGATGCTTCACTTTGTTCAGCATGACATTAAACGTCTCTTTTAAAACATCCTCTTAGATTTTTATTTCTTTGCCTCGTATGTCAGTACCAATTTTATTGACTATTTTTCTCTGGTTACAGTTTTACTTGTCCAAATGCATAGCATAAAAAAGTCTAAAATCTATAATCTTGGAGATAGACTATTAGTTCAAAGAAGGCATCTGAGTCTATGGAATTATTTATACTTAATTTGGATAACTCATTAAATTTTGATGTATTTTAGGAAACTAGTAGTCCATGTCACAAGTTTTGGTAGTATATAAAATAACCCGTAGTTTAGGCATCTTGCCTGACCTACGCACAGGCGAGACGCCGTGAGCCGACCAGAATTAATGACACAGACTACTAGGCATAAATAAAATCAACTTATAAGTTCATGTCGTTGAGTTTTTTGGTATATTTATTTACCACTGAGACACAGAGACAACGGAGATAAGAGTTAAGAGAGCTACGGGCATTTCCGAAATAAGGTGCCCTCAATTTTTATAAATTATCTAAACTAATGCATAAAACTGTTAGCAATCCACTGCAATAGTAAATAATATAAGCTGTATAGCTACTCTAGGAGGGGAAGATGGGTAATGTAGTCGGGATTGATTTAGGCACAACCAACTCAGTCGCTGCTTTTAAGTTTGCCCAAGTCGAAGTCGCTACCGCTACAGATAACTCACCTCCCGACCGAAAGTTAACTCGTTCGGTTGTAGCGTTGGCTCAAAATCAGTTAGTTGTCGGTCAACAAGCTTATAATCAATTACGCGCAGACCCTGAAAATGTCATTATTTCAATCAAGCGCTTGATGGGTAGAGGTTTTGCTGACTCAGCAGTACAAGAGCAGTTATACAGATTCGGTTATAAAATTACTCAAGCTACATCCGGGACTGAGAATAGTTTGGCGGTTTGGCTGGGAGGTAAAGAATATCAACCAGAGGATATTTCCGGCGAAATCTTGAAAAAAGTAGTACAAAATGCCCAAATTTATCAGAACCAGCAAGGGCAAACAAGCATTATTAATGAAGCAGTTATTACTGTACCAGCATATTTTAACGATAAACAAAGACACGCTACACGTACCGCTGCTATTCGCGCGGGCTTAAATCCTCGCGAACTCTTGCCTGAACCCACTGCTGCTGCAATTTCTTATGGGTTTACGCCGGATGAGTCTAGTGATGTGAAAACGATTCTTGTTTACGATTTTGGTGGTGGTACTTTTGATGTTTCGCTGTTAACAGTAAGTGGGAATCAGTTTATTGAGTTGGGTAAAGCTGGAAATCTCTGGTTGGGAGGAGATGACATTGACCAACTGATTATTGATTTTGTTAAAAAGCAAGTTGCTTTAACTGAAGGTATTGAAGATATTGAAGCATTAATTGCGAATATGCCCGATTACCAGCAAGCGCGGTTTCGGAGCGATATGAAAATTGCCGTCGAATGGGCAAAAGTCGCTTTAAGCAATACTCAACAAGTACGGATTATTCCCCCAACTCCTTTATTTAACGAGTTGGGAATGCCGATAATGATTGACGTGGAACTAACGCTTCAACAATTCGAGGAACTTATTTCCCCGTTAATAGAACAAACTATCCCAATTTGTTACGACGCTATCGCGTATGCTGATTATACTCCCGATTTAGTAGATATGGTTTTATTGGTGGGTGGTTCGGCGCAAATTCCTCTAGTCGCGCGCAAAGTCCAAGAAGCATTCGGCGCCGATAGAGTTGTCATCCATCCCCGTCCAATGTATGCTGTGGCAGAAGGTGCGGCAATTGTCGCCGCTGGGTTAACTCAAAAAGTCGCCACTGTTTCACGCGACTATTATATACAGCTTGTTGATGGCGCCCACAAAGTTATAAACCGTGGCGAAGTTCTCCCATTTAGAACCGCTCAAACTTTCAAAACTACAAGCGATGGACAACGTTTAATTCGGTTGGAATTTTTCAACCGTGATGATGAACGCAAAATTATGGAGCCAATTGGTAAAATTTGGCTGCCTTTATACCAGCGTTATTCTAAAGATACTGAAGTACTAGTTGCTTTAGAATTAGACGAACAAAATGGTAGCTTACAAATCACCGCTGTTTTGAAAAATGACCCTTCAGTAAAAGTAAGTAGTTTGTTCTCGCGCGGTGGAACCGATGAAAAAATCAACGAAGAAGTTGATGAAATTATTCGAGATATAAATAGTCGTGGATACCCTGCCGAAAGTGTAGAAGAAGTCAGTCAGCAAGTAATGCGGATAATTCAGGTTACTAATCAAATTACCGACCCTGCTACAGGTATAGAACGGCAGGATATCCGTGAACAAGCTTACAAAAAATACGAACAGCTAAAAGAATATATTTCTGTTGACCGTAGAATAGCTTCTTATTGGGCTTATGAATGTAATTTTATAGTACAAACCTATGGTTTTTTGATTCATCCCAGTCAACAAGAACGTTTGCAGATGATTGCTTTACAGTTGCGAAACGCGCTCAATACTGATGATATATCAGCCATGCAAACAGGCGCCGAAAGGGCGAATCAAGAAATGGCGTTGCTTCCGGACGAAGTAAAATTTATTCTCAATTGCCGCGATGCTGCTTCGACAGCAAATCGAATTTCCCCGACGCGCGGAGAAGTAATTAACGATAAAAAAGAACGGATAGTAGCTGCACTGCGACGTGGTGATACCGAAGAAGCCAATTATATTTCTAACGAATTGTGGGGTGAAGTACAATACTGGCTATCACAAAATGTACAAACAGCAACAATTGATACAGGGTTAAGCCGATGAGTGTGAAGCTAATTTGTCCGGTTTGTCAGCGACCAGATATTGCAAATAATATTTGCCCGAATTGCGAAACTGACCTTTCTTTAATACGAATGCTTGTAGAATTACCACAACAACGTCAAGGTATTCCCGTATGGTTCATACTTACAGTCGCAATTTCTTCTTTAATTGTAGGTTTTACTCTAGCAGCATTAATCTAATGTTATTAATTTTGATCGCAGTAGGCGCCGTTGCTACGATTATATTGAGTACACTATGTTAATTGCACGCTGGTTTAACTCTTTAAGTCGCGTACTGTTAGGAGTCGGAGTTATGGACTTTTTTGAAAAAGTAAATAACAGCAAGCAAGCATTTGAACGGGCAATAGCAAAAGCGCAAAAGAACCAGTATTTAGAAGCGTTAAATATTGCTGAGGAAATTCTTGATATTTGGCATTCTAAAGGAAATGGCAGCGAGCAAACGCTACGAAATTGGTTTGCGGATGATTTACTCAAAAAAATTAGACAGCAACTAGCAGAGTGGGAGCCAAAAGCAGACAATGAGTATAAAGCAGCGAAAGAAAGAGCTTATTGGTTAACAAGCGAAGGAAGGTTTGAGGAAGCTATTGCTTTATTTGAACCTGTACATCAAAGGTTTTATGAACCAGCAGGTAGAAAATTCATTAACGAGTTATATCAGGTTATAACTGGTCAAAAGTCTTTTAAATTGGGTTTGCTGGCAGAACAAGCTGGAGATTTTACTACCGCTATTTCTCATTATCAAAATGCAGTAGTTGCCTCGCCCTGTTGGGATGTAGAATGTCGGATAAGGATGGCTATTATTGCAATCAAAACTCAAGACTGGCAAAAAGCGCGCGTTCAAGTTAAAGATATTAGTACTAAACAAGCTAGTTATATTAGAGGATTTATTAGCGCACGACAAGGAGACTGGCACTCCTGCAAACTTGAATGGCAAACAATATTACCTCATGAAGTAGAGATAAAAGAAAAATCTTCAGACCGTGAGTTAATGAAAGCTAAATGTAATATACAACAACTAGTAGACGCGCATAATCTTCAGCAAGCAAAAATAAAGAGTCAAAACTTTTTGCTTAAATATGGCGAAGATGAAATAGTACGAAATAACCTCGAAAAAAATATACAGCCTCGTTTAGAACTCGACTTATGGCGCTCCTCACCCTGGCAGCATATTGAGGAAGCCGAGCAGCAATGGTTAGAACAATTAGATATTACAGCTTTACATAATTGGGCACTCGTCGCGTATTATCAAATTCAAGCTAATCCCACTTTATATGATGAATTATATAATGAGTTAATTGTTGCCTGGTCAACAGCTATCGCGAATTTACATTTAAACCCATTGCTACAAAATATTACATGGATGGGTGACACACCCGTTGATTTCACTGAATTATCCGAGCAATTATTGCACAAACTCGAAGACTTGATTAATTCAGTCAAAGATAAATCACAACAGTACAAACAATCATACGAACTATACCGTTTAGAAACCGAAGCTTTACGTTTAATGAGTATTCCAGCCAAACAAGGCGTAAGAGTCAAAGGTTTATTTTTAACTCCTGGTTGCTATCATCGTTATCGCCATCAAATTAAATTTCCATCGTTACCAGGTAAACTTTGGGCAACTTTATATACAGATTGGTACTCAGCTGTATTAGCTTGTCTTAACGGTGATAACTTCAAGGCAAAAGAAGCAAAACCCAAAACAGAGCCAGTTTCAGAGGCGGAAAAATTCGCGCAAAGATTTGTGTCTTATCATGAAGGTTGCTATTATTTGGAAATTGAAGTTGGAGGTTATCCACGATGGCGTTCGGCTGTAGCTCCTTTACGTTTAGCTAAACCAGAAATTCAAGCTTCAGCAGACTGGTACGCGCGGGTCGAACAACTTTGTCAGCTTCATTATAAAGCTGTTGCTTGGGACATAAACGAACGTCGCGAATTTGCTCAGTTGTGGTATGAAATTTTAGAAAGTTCCACAGCTAAGTACTACATTGATAATGATAATCTCCAATAGGACTTACATAAACTTATGGCGCCATGAACACAGATGAAACTAACCCCTACGAAATTCTCAATGTTTTGCCGAATGCATCTAATGCTGAAATAAATCAAGCATTTGCAGCGGCAATGAAGCAGCGAAAATATCCTGTAGATGCCATTGCCAGAGCGCGTAAATGCTTAATGAATTCCAAAGAGCGTATAATGGCTGATTATCTTCGTCCGATATTACCAGAAAATATTAGTGATTTCCAACGTGAAGATTTTTCGCAACTAGAAGAATCAACAGAATTGGAATTTTTACAAGAATTTGATGGTTTGACAGAAGCTGTTGCTAAAATTGGAGAAATATCTGAAATTGACTGTAGAGTTGGGTCTAACTTAATACATTTAATATCACGGATAGAAGATAAATAAATGAGTACAGAATCTCACAAACTAAAATTAACTTTCCAACAGCGTGCGGAGATAATAGAAGCAGTTAGTGCTTTAATGAGAGACAAATTTTCATTACAGCAAGCTTTAAATCAACAGCAGCAAACAAATAACGCCAATAATGAAGAACTTTTTTTAGAACTGTTAGAGATTATCGATTCTCTAGAAATTTTACATAATTATATGAACTCACAGCTTGAAGTTCCTCCAAAATGGGCAAGTTTACCTAAAGGTATTGGAAGCATCAAAAAAAGGCTGTTAGGTATATTAGAAACAAGACAAGTGGCGCCTATAGAATTTGAGCAAACAAAACCAGACTTTAGCTTGTGTAAAGTTGTGGGAACAGAAGCGCGCGATGATTTAGAAAATCAAACAATCACAAAAATTGTCAAACGCGGGTTTCGTTTAAACAAAGAAATTTTGCGACCTATTGAAGTTATTGTGTCTAAAAACTAGTTACAGCAGCTTAGTATTTTTAATCTGACCCATTAGTAATAGTACCGCTTAATATCAGTACCATTAATATTTAATTTTCGCCTCTTTCAAGACGGTCGAGGATACGACGGTTCTCAGTCTGTAAACCAAGAACAGATGATTGCATTTCGCGCATGTCTTCTCTTATTTCCCTAATTTCTGTGGCATGGGTTGTAACCACATTAGTTAGTGTTGTAACAGAACTCACCAATACGTTAGTAGGCAAGAAGCGCCTTCATAAATCTAATCTAGAAAATAATCTAGATTTTGTCAAGATTATTTCTAGATAATCTAGTTCGTATATAATTTTTACAGATGTCAATCTAGATAAAGAATGTATTGATAGAGAGCCAAGTATGTCCGCAAGCAAACAAACTGAAGCGCAAGCGCGAGCCGCCCAGCTAAGTATAAAAATAGATGCCCAGCTTTACGATAAGTATAAGGCAAAGCTAAAAAAGCATGGAATCTCGATTACAGAAGATATAGAAAATCATATGAGAGACTATGTAGGAGAGATGATTATCCAGAATAATGTCGTCGATATCACTCAAGTAGTCAAAGATGTGGAGGAGTTAAAGCAAGCGATGGGGGAATTAAGTCCTGGTTGGCGCCAGAGAATGAGCATTTCAAACGCTGAGTATGGGGAAGTTAAGTCTGGACTGGCAATAGAGAATGAGCATCTTAAACGCCAGCTAAAAGCGATGACATCTCAACTAGAAAACTTGGTACAAACGATGAAAGATTTACCTCCTGTCAACAAAGGGTGAAATCAAAGAAATATTAGTTGGTAGCAATATTATTTTTGATATACTCAAAATTTTTAATTTTCCAATTCTAATTTCTGTTCTACATATTTTTGAAATTCCATTTAGATTCCCACTTCGCATTCATTTGTCGGGAATCTGAAATATAATTTACGTTGAAGCTATAAAGCGCTAAAGCCCATAGTTTGAACTGTATAACCGAGTTTAATTATTGATATGACCTCTCAAGAAAGCGATGTCAAACAAAATTCAGCTTCATCTCAAATCTGGCGAAACCTACGCGAGAACATCTTTTTAGTTGCAATTGCGTTGATTTTAGCCTTTTTAATTCGCACGTATGTCGCAGAACCCCGCTACATACCCTCAGATTCGATGGTTCCGACATTGCACGAGGGCGACAGATTATTAGTTGAAAAAATATCTTACCACTTTCATCAACCACATTTTGGCGATATTATTGTTTTTACGCCACCACTGGAGTTACAGCGACGGGGATATCCGAAAGACCAAGCTTTTATCAAACGTATCATCGGTCAACCCGGTGATTCAATTCGAGTTACTGAAAACAAAGTTTACATTAACGGTACAGCACTTCAAGAAAATTACCTCAAAGATAATTACATTCAGCAAGACCCTAGACAGCTATTCAACCAAACCAAAGTTCCACCCAACCAATTTTTTGTAATGGGAGATAACCGCAACGACAGTAACGACTCGCGTTACTGGGGATTTTTGCCAAGTCAAAATGTTATCGGTCATGCAGTATTCAGGTTTTTCCCTTTCAACCGCATCGGCTTAATTTAATTTATTGTGGAGCGGGCATCCCTGCCCGCCCTGTATCTATAGCAACTACCTAAAACTTTAAATAGTACATCAGCTGTGCCAAAACATCACCTGGCAAATTCAGGCGCCGTTGAAAGTCAACGATATCACGATACAAACCACCCTTCGACCTGTTCTCTACAACAGCCTGCGCCAAAGACAACTCAATAAACGGAACGTTTGCAAGTGCTTCTACCGTTGCTGTGTTCGGATTAATTTGCTTAGTAGAAATTTCTAATTCGTCTTCTGAGTAATAACTAAAATCAAGTATTACCTTTAATGCTTCCAAACGCGCGGGAGATACACTCAAAGCCGCTGCAATATCTTCTATACAGTAATATTTAACACCAGAACGTGATAATTCTGCTAATGCGCGCGCTTGATGAATTGAAAATCCTGGTAGTCTTAACCAATCGTCAACTGTAGCTTGGTTCGCATCAATCCGAATACCAAGTTGTGCTGCTACAGCAAGTTCTTCTATTGACTGCAAACGGTAGTAGGGGTTACTAAGTATTTGATTTCGTAGTTTTTGCAGTCTGGAATTAAAAGAAAATGACATAAAAGTAACTTTTGACTAAATATGCTCAAGTAACTGGCGCCGCTTTTGTTCAAATTCATACTCAGTAATTAAGCCTTCTTGACGCAGTGCTTCTAACTCACGTAATGCTTCTGCAATGGAAGAGACTTGTTTCCCAGCAGCTTGAGAAATTCTGGTAGACTTGCCTAAGTTAAAATTACGGTCAAAAGTATCTTCATCTTGGGCTAAAAACCAAACTCCTTCGATAGCACTAGCAACCTTTGGTATTGGTGTCCAAGAGAGAAGGACGTATATCACACCCCACAATGGCTGTCCAAGATAAAATTTATGTAACCCTGAAACAGTCAACGTTCCAGAAAAAGCTAATACAGCAGCAACGCTTCGGCTTTTATGCTGATTCTTAAACATAATCATAAAGTATGTAATATTATCAGAATGATATAATCTATTTTCAAAAATTTCGCGAGTAGAAGGCGGTAGGATTTAACGTCAAGTGTTGGAATCGCGATAAAAAACCGTACAAAAACAACAGCTTACCAGATTATCAGCCTAGACTAAAATGAAATTATAGAGGTAAAAGTTATAAAAATATAGAAACTTGCTGGGAGTTGTGACTCAGCGAACCGGGAGCAACATGGGATTCTTTGACTCTGACATAATTCAACAAGAAGCGAAGCTGCTGTTCGATGATTACCAGGCTTTGATTAAACTTGGTAATAGTTACGGTAAGTTTGACCGTGAAGGTAAAAAGCTGTTCATCGAACAAATGGAAGCAATGATGGAGCGCTATAGAATTTTCATGAAGCGCTTCGAGCTATCCGAAGATTTTATGGCACAAATGACAATGGAGCAGCTTAAAACGCAGTTAGGTCAGTTTGGTGTCACTCCACAACAAATGTTTGACCAAATGGAAATGACCTTGCAGCGCATGAAAGCGGAACTTGAAAAACAAAAATGAAATTAGTTGAAAGTGCTGAGTGCTGAGTTCTGAGTTGTAAGAGTAAGATTAATCGTCAAATAGTAACTTATAACTCCTAACTTTTTACTCAGCACTCAGCACTCATTATTTTATTCTTTTGGACGTGGGAATTGTGACGGTGACTTGAAGTTTTCTTCTGGGACATTCTTAAGCGCGCGTCGCATGAAATCAGACCAGATAGGAGTTACCATTGTACCACCTGTTGCACCACTAGCAAGTTGTCGGTTGTCGTCTCGACCGACCCAGACGGCTGTTGTTAGCTGCGGTACAGTTCCTACGAACCAAATGTCTTTTTCTGAAGATGTTGTACCCGTTTTACCTGCTGCTGGGCGCCCAATTGCTGCATTTTTACCAGTACCCTCAGTAATTACCGAGCGCATAACATCAATAATTGACGCACTCGCCCAAGGGTCAAGTACTAACTGTGGCTTTGGTGTATTATCAAGTATGACATTACCGCTACTGTCGGTGACTCGCATAATAACGGTTGACGGAGATTGCCAACCGTAGTTCGCAAAAGTAGCGTAAGCACTAGCCATTTCCAATGGTGTTACACCTATGGCACCTAAAGGTAGAGAGGTTACTGGTTCCATTGGACTCATAATTCCCAAAGTCCGACAGGTTTCAATGACTTTGTTCATACCAACAGCTTTACCAATCTTAATAACTGGAATGTTACGTGACTGTGCTAGCGCGTGACGAATTGACATTGCACCACTAAAACCACCGTCGTAGTTTTTCGGGTAGTACCAGCCATCACCATCGCGGTAGCTAACCGGAGCATCTACTACGGTTGAGCTTGGGCTATACTTACCAGTTGCAAAAGCGGTGTAGTAAACGAATGGCTTAAAGGATGAACCAGGTTGGCGTAAAGCTTGTGTCGCGCGGTTAAATTCACTAGTTTTCGCATCAACACCACCCACAAGCGCTTTAATAAAGTGCGTTCTTGGGTCAATTGAGACTAGCGCCATTTGGTTTTTGTATAAACCTTGACCTAAAAGCCTTTCATGCCATTTACTCACGGTTTCTTCTGCCATTTGTTGAAACTCAGTATCAACAGTTGTTTGAACGCGCATTCCGCCTTTTAAGAGCGATTCGCGTCCGAATTTTTTGGCTAATTCTGCTGATACTGCGTTTGTAATATAAGGTAGGGCGCTTCCTTGGAACGAACGGATTTTACCTAGCTTAATTTTTTCACTTACAGCTTGGTCATGTTCAGCTTGAGTTATCCAGCCTAATGTGAGCATCCGTCCTAACACAATTTCTTGCTGTTCCTTTGCTTTTTTCATCGAAACAAAGGGGCTATATTGTTCCGGCGCCTGAATTAAAGCAGCCATCATTGCGGATTCTGCGATAGTCAAATTCTCGGCAGCCTTATTAAAATAACTGCGTGCGGCAGTTTGAACGCCGTAATTATTGTGACCCCAATATACCTGGTTAAGGTACATTTCCAAAATTTGGTCTTTGGAGAGAATTTGCTCTAAACGAATTGCGAGTACAGCTTCCGCAATTTTACGGGTAAATTCTCGACGACGCGATAAGAATAGGTTTTTCACCAACTGCATCGTAATAGTAGAACCACCCTCACGGACGCCTCCACCTTGTAAGTTTGAGACTACAGCACGTCCAACACCTTTGGGGTTAATACCGTGGTGAAAATAAAAGTCGCTATCTTCGCTCGCGAGTACCGCGCGTTTAATATTGGGAGAAATACGGTCAAGTGGTACAACTTCGCGGTTTGCTTCCCCGTGGATACTCGCCAGGAGTTTACCCTTAACATCATAGACGTAAGTGGTTTCAGAGGGGAAAAAATTGCGTAGCTGTCTGACATCGGGGAGGTTGCGGAAGCTAACTGCTAATCCTACCAGCCCTCCAGCAACAATCGAACTCGTTAGCATGGTAATGGCGAGTAAGGTGCCGCCAGTTACCTGACCAACTCCCTTTATAAACTCAAAACCAGATGCAGTCTGACCTCGGGGGTTTTTATCTTCAAAAGTCCTAGACGACACGGGATTTCACTTCCTCACTTGTATATGTTAAGTATATTTTTCACGCAACGCGAGCAAAGCGGTTGATTTTTTTAGTCAATTTTTTGTAATTATATTAGTCTGGCTCCTTCATTGGTGCGCGTTAAATTTGTATAGACTGTAATTAACCTGACATAAAGTTGTGCAAAGCATAATTAATGAGTCTCCCAAACAACATCCCCAACAACATCCTAGTATGACGCATGATTTTTCTTGGTTGCGTCGTGGTACTGTAGAAATTTTCCCACAAGCGACCGATAAGGCAAGCGAAACTGAGAATCTTGAGTATTTGTTAACAAAAATTAACCGTCCTTTGCGGGTAAAGTTAGGTATTGACCCTACTGGCACAGATATACATTTAGGTCATAGCATACCTGTGCGAAAATTACGAGCTTTTCAGGATGCAGGACATACAGCAGTTTTGATTATCGGTGATTTTACTGCCCGCATCGGCGACCCTACGGGTAAATCTGATGTTAGGCGCCAATTAACCGAAGCAGAAGTGCATGAAAATGCAAAAACTTATCTTGACCAGGTACGTCCTATATTGGATTTTGATACACCCCATCGTCTTGAAATCCGTTATAACTCGGAATGGTTAGGCAAGCTTGACTTAGCCAAAATTTTAGAGTTACTTTCTACAATGACTGTAGGTCAAATGCTTGAGAAAGAAGGATTTGATATACGGTTTAAAGCACAGAGTCCTATTTTCCTTCATGAGTTCCTATATCCTTTGATGCAAGGTTATGATTCTGTTGCTGTTGAGGCTGATGTTGAGTTAGGTGGTACTGACCAAAAATTTAACATTGCTGTTGGACGTGATTTACAGCGCCATTTTGGTCAAAAGCCTCAGTTTGGCTTACTGTTACCGATTTTGATTGGTACTGATGGTATACAAAAAATGTCGAAATCACTGAATAATTACATAGGTTTATCAGAGCATCCGAATAATAAATACCAAAAGCTTCAAGCAACACCTGATAGTTTGTTAAAGCAATATTTTGAGCTATTAACAAATTTACCTTTAGATAGCTTGCCATCTGGCGCCCGTGAGCAGCAAAAACTCCTAGCATGGGAAATAGTCAAACAGTACCACGGAGAAGTAGCTGCTGCTGAAGCTATAAAAGCAGCAGAGTCAGCTGGTCAGCAAGGAGAGATTCCAGAATTTTCTTTAGAAGACATCGAATTTCCCGCGCGGTTAGCTTCTATATTGAATGCAAGCGGTTTGTGTAAAAGCGGTGGGGAAGGCAGACGTAAAATTACTGAAGGTGGGGTAAAGTTAGACGGAGAAAAAGTTACTGATGCCGAAATAACTTTTCAAAATCCTGATGAGTTGTACGGTAAAGTTTTGCAGCTAGGAAAGAAAAATTTTATTCGCTTAATTCCTTAAAAACCCCGTTTACGTAGAGACGCGATAGGAAGCGTCTCTACAGCGTAATTTACTGTACATCCAAAATCCAAAATTGAATGACTAGTGACAGAATTATTGTCCCCTTAGATGTAGCCACAGTTGAAGAAGCTGTAGCACTGATTGAAAAATTGCCCGAAGTTACCTTCTGGAAAGTTGGGTTGGAGCTTTTTACAAGCACTGGCCCGCAAATCCTCGAAATTTTAAAATCTCGGCAAAAACGAATTTTCCTTGATTTAAAATTTCATGATATCCCTAACACTGTCGCAGGCGCCTGTCGTGCTGCTGGACGTCATGGGGTGGATTTACTGACTGTTCATGCTACAAATGGACGTGATGCACTCTTAAAAGCAGTCGAAGCAGTAAAACAAGGTGCTTCTGAAGCTGGCGTTACACCACCTAAAGTAATTGCTATTACCCTGCTTACTAGCATTTCTTCACGTCAATTAGCTTTTGACTTACGAATACCCCTGGAATTACCAGAATATGCCTTACAAATGGCATTAATGGCAAAAGAAGCAGGTTTAGACGGCGCCGTGTGTTCACCTCAAGAAGTGGCACAACTACGTAACACCTGTGGTGATAATTTTCTGCTAATATGTCCTGGTGTTCGTCCGGATTGGGCGGAAAAAGGCGACCAAAAGCGCACTTTTACCCCCACAAAAGCATTCCAAGCTGGCGCAAGTTTCCTTGTCATTGGTCGTCCCATCACCGCCGCCAAGGAACCTACGCTAGCCTGGAATATGATATGTGATGAAGTGGCAATAGCATGAAGTTTACAGTCAAGAAACGTTATGGCTTGTGCTTCGTATATGGGTTATGGTTATTAATCTCGAATGTATCCTCGTTATCTGTTCAGGCTTCTGAACGCAATTTATGTTCACAGCAAAATCTTGAATTAATTAGTACTCAACTACTGCGGGATTTACCTAGCTATGCAAATCGTGCCAGTCAACGTGCTAGGCGCCTCACTCGTAGAGGTGACACATTTAGCTACATGCTCGCCGCAGGGAAACCAGAGTTTAAACCTTTGCCGCTAAATCCTAGTGTTGCAAGTGACGATACGGCAAAAACTCTTTCTGAAGGTGTTGAACAAATATTTTTTACAACGTTAGAGCGACAGTACGTAGCAAAAAAACCTGTGGAGCTACAACAATTTCACTGGCTGCTAGTTACAAAAACTAGCACTGGTTGGCGTAAAGTTATGATGTTTACTCAAATAGGTACGCTTCCAGTTACCAAACAACCTCCAAGTCCACCGCGCGATAGTAGTGATGGTGTAGTTGGTCAAGCTGTTGATGCATGGTTACGCGACTGTCAAGCAGGAAGCATCCGTGCACGAGAAATAAAAAAACCAAGTTCATAGGTCGTAACATAGGCGTTTCACATAGATTACTTAATACAAAAACAACCTCTTCATCACAGAGGTTGTATTTACACTGATATTATCTTGAATCAAAACAAGCTTTCACGATTAACTTTTAATAGCTTGACTCGCATAAGCATCCATAGCATAAGCAGGAATGCGCTCGCTATAGTCAACATCTTTACCTGTAATGCTATACGCCAATTTATCAAAACTTTTAGAATTCCAATTACGCTCGTGGATGGGTTTACGCTGCTCACCCATGAAATACGCCAAACCACCAAGCAACGAAGCTGCAACCCAACCTACTACAAATAATGAAATTAATACGGTCATCATAACGCTCTAGCTCTTAGTTGATTTTTGTTAACTTATGTAAATTAATGTAAACAATTCTTTGAATAAGTTGCAACTTTGATGATGGTGTGCTTTCCGGAACATCAGGTACGGGATACCGCACTTTAAACCATAAGAATCAGTAGCAGTAGTACGCGCGGGAACGAAGTTAGGAATTTGGGTCTTACAAGTTTCAGGAATTACTCTGAGGTAAATTGAAGCATTTGTTATCAAGACAACAATAGCAAATCCAATAACTTAAATAAGGTATACAATAATGGCTTTCACTGCATATATTTCTACAAAAGATGGCGATTCTCTAACAGTTCGTAATCGTGCAAACGGCGAATCTGTTGGTTCTTTAGTTAACGGTACAGAAGTAAATGTAATCAGCGAACCTATATTTTCAGGTTCTAGAAAATGGGTACAAATTGGAGCTAATCGTTGGGTTGCAGAAGAATTTATAACAAAGATTAATGGTGCGCGCGTAGTTGCTAATCGAACAACGGAAAGTATTAATGGATTGAGAGTATATACTACTCGGTTGATTGATAGTAATGGTAAAGTTGTAAACACCGTGCGTGGGGTATCTGGTCGGGCAAACAACCAAACACCATCGCATATGTCAGGTTCTCAGGCGCCTATACCTTTTGGTATTTATAAGTTTGATTTTCCGGGAGTGGTAGAGTTTAAAGATGGAGAGTTTGGTGGTGTATGGTCATCAATGACACCCAAATTTACAACCGGACGTTCAGAGCTTGGTGTTCACTATGACCCGTCAGCTTTTAATCAAAATTCTAATAGTGGTACGGCAGGTTGTTTTGCAACACCTACTGTTAAAGAAAGAGATATTATGACGAATTTTATTCGCACTTATAAGCCTGTTTATTTTGTTGTTTATTAAGCATGTAGGGTTTATTTATTTAAATAAAAAAGGCAGGTTGTTTAACCTGTCTTAATATAATATTGATTTAACTTAATTAAATTTGACCAAGATTTAGAAATTCATTTCGGCAGCTTGGACTTTTTCTACTTGTTTCTTCTTCAGAACCAGCATTACTTGCGCGAGCATGGTTAGAGAAACAAATCCAACTAACCAGCCAACACGGGTAGCATCTTGGAGTACAATTTCGGCATCTTTTTGACCGAAACCACCAACGTTAGGATTATTGGTGAGCGCGTCACCAGCTTTTACAGTTTGTCCTTCCGATACAATTAACTCAGGCCCAGCAGGTACTAGTTCTGTAACTGTTTTGCCTTCTTCGTTTTGAATATCAACCGCATACTTGACGTTTCCGTCTTCGTCTTCTTGCTTGGTTATCTTGCTGACAGTACCAGCAGCAGGAGCGGTGTATTGGTTATTGTTGCTCTTTTCACCTGTGGGGTAAACTTGTCCACGTCCACGGTTGGCGCCTAAGTGTACGGAGTATTTACCGAAATAAACACTCTTATCGCTTCTTGGGTCTGGGGAAAGAACGGGGAATACGATTTCTTGATACTGTTCTCCTGGTAAGGGTCCTACCAAAACAACATTCTCTTTATCTTCACGATAAGGTTGATAATATACACCGTTGAGTTTTTCCTTCAACTCTTCAGGAATACGCTCTTCGGGTGCAATTTTAAAACCATCGGGAAGCATTAATACGGCACCAACGTTTAAACCAACCTTAGAACCGTCAGCACCAACTTGCTGCACGCTAGTATCGTAGGGAATTTTAACAACCGCTTCAAATACAGTGTCAGGCAGCACAGCTTGGGGTACTTCAACTTCGGCTGGTTTCGCAGCTAAGTGACAGTTTGCACAAACAATCCGTCCGGTTGGTTCACGAGGTGTTTCTGGGTAGGTTTGCTGCGCCCAAAAAGGGTATGCAGCAGCGCTTTGAGGTAATGCGATATCGCTTGTGAAGATAATTGCCACAGCTGCTATCACAACAAGTAATGATTTGGTCATTACTTTAAAAGCGGCAGTTAACCGCATTGTCGTGCAAGTTTTTCTCATCTCAATAAGGACTACTGTTTTTCGCTTTTTCAGTAAATATTTTGGGTTAAGCCCACCAAGGTTCTTCGCCTGTGCGGAAGTCGGTTTCTGTCCAAGAGGTAAGGACAATTTTGTCATCTTGCACGTTAGCGTGGCTTAATGCCAAAGACCTTGGCGCCGGACCACGAACTACTTTACCAGTTGCATCATACTGCGAACCGTGACAAGGGCACTTAAATTTATTTTCTGCGGCGTTCCAGGGTACAACACATCCTAAATGAGTACAGACTGCGTTGATACCATAATCGGTAATCGCTTCTTTGCTTTCGACAACAATATATGTAGGGTCTCCCTTGAGTCCTTGAACTAGAGTGCGGTCGCCTACATTATGGCTTTCGAGAAACTTAGCAACGCTAACATCATTACCCAATTCATCTTTTGCGGTTGCGCCACCGCCACCACCACCACTTGCAGGTGGAATAAAATAATTGACGACGGGATACAATGCTCCAAGAGCAACTCCTGTCACAGTCCCGAACGTTAGAAGGTTCATGAACTGGCGCCGCCCCATATCGGGCACATCAGCTGATTCAGAAAATTGAGCCATAATCTGAGCGTTTTTTGTTTATTTGTTAACAAAATGACTGGAGTTCTTACAATTCTTGAGACTCAAGTCTTATCTAGATGCTCTTACCCACAATTTCATATGGCAGCACGAACACGAGGATATCCTAATGAAGCGCACTTTAGCCCTGCTGAATTTACTCCTAACAGAGATAATTCCAGCATCTTTTATGGTAGCATTACATTTCTTTATATTCTTATCATACTTGATTTACGTAAATTAACATCATCACAAATCGTAAAATAGTTGTGGGGGTATATCTTATGACAGGACAAGAACTGCGCCAAATGTTAATCGATAAGTGGGGATACTCATACGACATCCAATTTCGCCGTACTCAGGGTAAAATATTTATTCAAATCATGTGGAAGTACCTAGAGCAGGCATCTTTTCCGCTTAGTGAAGGGGAATACCAAGCGCATCTGGATGATGTGGCTAATTACTTGAACGCAATGGGTGGAACATCTCAGGTGCAAACATTTATTCTACAGACGCGCGAAAAGCCACGTTTGGGCAAAGCTGTTAGTATACCACTTAATTTAGGTGAGCGCGCGACCGAGTGGTTAATCGAATAGTTTACGTTGTAGATAAAATTATTTTTATAATATCTATAAATATATAAAAAATTTACTAGGACTTACGCAACTGGCACATAAAAGCTGTAGGTTGGGTGAAGGCTTTGCGGAACCGAACATAAATACTCACAGGTTGTTGAATTGTGTTCCTTGTAAGTGGGAGAGTTTAAGCGAAATGAACGCTCAACAAAATAGTGAATCTTCGGTAAATAGCAACGCACTAGATTATTTAGTTTCTTCTGGCTTAAAAAAACGTGATTTAGATACGGATAAGTCATTAGTGAAGATTTATCTTTCTGATACACAGGAAAAAAAAGTAGAAGAGTACTGCAATATCTTTGGCGTATCTGTAAGAACTATGCTAAATTCATGCATACAATATATTATTTTTCTATCTCAAGAAAAAGGAGTTGATGCCAAAGATTTACTATATTACCCGAAAAGTTTACGCTGTCACTGCCATGAACTTGTTCTGAATGCGGAAACACTGCATAAATTAAAAAATTCAGGTTTAACACAAATTGAGGAAGTCAGTAAGTATACTGTTGCGGGTATCAATATATTATACGAGCAGAATTTAAATATCAGAAAGAAAAAATCTAGGGGTGAGAAAACTTAGAGTATTTAATTTAATAAATCATTAAGTTATTTGCGACGGGAGAGGCGAAGAATTAAATACATCAGGACGGCAAATACAGAACCTATGAGTAAGCTCCAGCCAAACACTTCTGCTCGAAAACGCAAATGATTTTGATAATCGTTGGGTTGTTGGGCAAGGATGACTGCTGATGCTATTTGGCTGGTGGCAAGTCCAATACCTGCAACAGCGACAGTAGTATTAAGCGCGCGGTCACGTTTTGTTTGCTCAATGTCTATAATTCCTCTAACCGTGTTTATCAGGTCTTCAGCGATTTTTAAACCAACACTTAAGCTGATATAATCTTGTTCGACTTCAGCATAAAGAGCAAGCATCATAGCTTCAAGCACTGTATAGTCGGAAGATTTGTATAATCGAAAACACGTTGTCATTCCTAATAACCAATACCTCGAAACAAAACCAAAAATATCTGAGTTATTCTAGACACACAAGAATAATAAAATTAACACAGCCTATATGTACTAATAAAGGTGCCTGATTATCAACCGAAACACACAAAACTTAACGTAGAGGTGCCGTGGGATTATTCAAGAATTTAAATAAATAGGGAATAGACTAATCGTTTTTAAAATTATTGCTTTGGTTTAATACTCTTTACCGAGATATCAAGCATAGCGCGCGCCGTTTAAGCGTCAAATTATAAGTTAGTTTCTAGTTCATTATATACCTGACAATAAAAAGTTTGATTCAAAGTTAAGTAACCCAATTACTTCTTCTGAGTTGACACCTACAGAAACTGTTTTTGCTGCCGCTATCGGCGCCGCTCAAGCGGTTGGTTCTACCGACCCAGCCATTGCGGCAAAAGTTGCTGCTTCCGTTATGCAAATCTTGCAGGCATTAGAATCTAAAACTCAAAATGTCTAAGCTTAAATACATATGTATTGCAATTAAAGGCTTGCAATGGATGCAACAGATCAATTATTCGTTACAAACAAAAGTTATGGTGCGTGACGCTACCAGTTCTGCGCTTCGTTTCAAAATGTTGGTTGCGTCACACACCCTACCTATCCGTTACATCCGTTGCCAAGTATTATTTTCCGATTAGTTTTACAAAGGCGATGCCACCAAAGTATAAAACTAATACTGCTCCTGCTAGCAAGCTTTGTGTTAAGGGGTCGGTAGAAGGTGTGAGAACGGCGCCTAAAACAACTGCTCCCATTATCACCGCGCGCCATCCAGCTATCATTTGTGCGGATGATACTATATTTAACGCGCCAAGCAGCATTTGTATAATCGGGATTTGGAATGCTAACCCTGTGCTAAATAAAAGTAATAAAATAAACTCGAAGTATTTTTCGATTGACCAAGATTGTTCGACAACATCGGCACCGTAGCTGATAAAGAAGTTTAAGGCTGCTGGAATTAATAAAAGGTATGCGAATACTAGCCCCCCAGCAAACAGTATACTTGAACCAAAAACTACAGGTGCAAGTAAGCGACGTTCTCGACGTGTAAGTCCGGGAAGAACGAATTGAACGATTTGATAGAGAATAAAGGGACTGGCGATAACTAAACCACTATAACCAGCGACTTTGAGCGAGACAAAGAAAAATTCTCCAGGCGCCAACTGTAAAAATTTGATACCGTGTGCGGGGACTTCGAGAAGCTTAACTAGAGGTTTAACAGCTAAAAAACAGCCAACTGCTGATATGGCGACAGCTATTAGCGAGTAAAATATCCGCTGTCTCAGTTCTTCGAGATGGTCGAATAGCGACATCTCGACTTCTCCAGGTAACTCGTTATCTGGGCTATCTGAGTTATTGTACCCTTCGAGGTCAATATCGGGTGTAGTTGCTGCGTCTTTAGATGTCGTCATGAGTCGCGAGTCGGGGGTGAGTAGTCGTGTTCGCTCTTTCTAGTTAACTATTGTACCTATTGTATATATCGCAGCAGACGCGCTCAAAGTTTTTTTGTACTTTCCCTTGCTTTTCATCCGGTTTCGCTAGGGTTTTATGTGGATAAATAAGTAGAATGCCGAATTATAACAATTCAAATTCCCAGTTTGTAGTCTATAATTCAGCGCCTGGAACTGATTTTTAGTATATTGAGTCAATCACAAAACATACGATGCTCAGTTCTCTTTTTTATACTTATCATGAGCGCGCATCTACCAGCATGTTAACCTATTTTGCTGGGGTTTTTTATGAGTAGAATCGCTTTTCTCGGAATTATGGTATTGCCTACCTTTTTCTGGCACGTAAGTAGAAATGTTGCCATCAGAACGCCTGTATTAAATATAGGCGTTTATAAAACAGCAATTACTATACCAGAAAATAATCAGGGGTTGTCATCTTATTTTATTGCAGCGCGCGATGAAAGAATACAAGATTGTTTGCGTTTAGGAAACTGCAAAGATTGATACATAATTATTTTTTGCCTAAGTTTAACATTACTTAAATCCTTTTATTAAGGTATTAAGTTAGAACTGAGCAATCGTTTGTGTTTCTTGTATAAATAATTATACTTAATTACTTGTTTGTTTTAATTAAGTCCAGTTAGACTGCTTAGTATAAATAGTTGTTATTTGAATTGTTAAATCTATTAAATCCCAAGTTATGGGATGTATTTTTAAATATACAATATTCTATTTTTTATTTTATTTCTTAAGTTTGTGCTGTTTAAAATTGTAATAATGTAGACGTTTAACTAAAGGAGAGCTAAGATATTCTAATAGTAGACTGTAGAAAAATTAAATAATCATGACTGTAATGCTTTAACGGTGGTAAACTCAAAATTTGCCTATTTTTAGATAAAACAATTCTAAATTATTGTGAAATTATACGCTCTAGAGACGCGATTAATCGCGTCTCTACGTGGGTGGACATAATTACGTGGATACGATGTGGATATAACATTTTAGAAAGTAGCACATGTACCTAATAACTAATAAATCAAAATAGAGTTCGTTTGTAAAGTATTTTAATTACAAATCCGAAAATTAATATTTTGAAGCTGTGGTTTTTTACTGGATGCATAAAAGCTAATCATAGCCATGCGCTCAGAGTCTGGAGCTTTTGCTTTTAACTTTTTGAATGTTAGTCACGAACAATTAGCTATTCTACTATCAATGATTTGTAAACAAGTACATACTTATTGGTTATGCTCTTAGATTTAGAAAGATTTTACAAAGCGTGCAATCCGAGCAAACCGCTAATGATGGAAAATGCAGTAGACCAAAACTACTATATTGATTTTGCAAAAGTGCGAGGGGGCAAAATCATTGAAGCTTTGGGACGCACCATCATTCGGATTTCACCTGACACTCCTACATGTCAACTGTTTACAGGTCATATCGGCTGTGGTAAATCAACCGAGTTGTTACGACTTAAGGCAGAATTGGAACAAGCTGGTTTCCACGTCGTCTACTTTGAATCCACGCAGGTTTTAGATGTAGTGGATTTGGATGTGACTGATATTTTAATTGCAATTGCAGGTAAAGTGAGCGAAAGTCTCGAAGCAATCAATATTCGGCTCAAACCCGGATATTTTAACAGGCTGTTTGGAGAAATCGTTAATTTTCTGCAAACTCCACTCGACTTGGAACTGCAAGGTGAACTATCGGTGGGAATTGCTAAAATTACCGCCAAAACTAAGGAAAGTCCAAACCTACGGCGCCGACTGCGCGATTATTTAGAACCCCGTACTGAGAATATCTTAAAGTCGATTAACGAGGAACTGTTAGCACGCGCGATTACTGAGTTGAAAGTAAAAGGTAAAAAAGGACTCGTTGTTATCGTTGATAACCTCGACCGAGTAGATATTCGCCCTTTACCTTCTGGACGTTCTTTACCTGAACACCTATTTATCGACCGTGGTGAACAGCTTCGTAAACTGAGTTGCCACCTTGTTTACACGATTCCTTTAGCGCTGACTTTCTCGAACGATAGCGTTCACCTCCAGCAGCGCTTGGGCGGTGGTGTAGCACCTCAAGTATTACCGATGATACCAGTACGGCAGCGTACAGGGGAAATTAACACAACTGGGCTATCGTTAATGCGGCAAATGGTATTAGCGCGCGCTTTCCCTGACATTCCTGATATTGATAGACTGTCTTTGATAACAGAAGTGTTCGATAGCCAAGAAACACTCGATAGGTTGTGTTTAATTAGTGGCGGTCACGTTCGAGATTTACTTGGACTGCTGTTCGTTTGTGTGCGCGAACAAGACCCTCCTTTTGATCGTGACTGTGTAGAAATGGTGATTCGGCGCCATCGTGATTTTCGTGCAAATCCGATTGACTCGGAAGAATGGGATTTAATATTCCAAGTAGTTCAAGAGCAAAAAGTCAAGGGTGACATCGAATACCATACCTTATTACGTAGTTTATTTGTTTTCGAGTATCGTGATAGTGAGGGTGCATGGTTCGCTGTCAACCCAGTTCTAGCAGAAACGCAAAAATTTAAGTTATGGTCGGACACCCATCTTACTCAGAAAATGTAATAGCAGCGAATGAGCGCGCTGTTAATAGTTTGCGTCGTGCAATCACGTTTTCGCAAGGACAGTTTTCGCTATGTTTAGTGGGTTGCAACTATAATGTTTTGCGCTCTCTTATGCTGCGGCGCCTGGAAGAAGAAATCGGTGAAGGGTATCGAATTCAGAAAGTAACGTTAAAAAGCAATTCGATTAGTTTGTATTCGACGATTCATACTGAACTGGGTAGCTCTCAACCAGCAGCTTTAATGATTTTGGGGTTAGAGTCGGTAGAAGAACTCGATGACTTACTGCGAACCATCAACCACATCCGCGATGAATTTCGTAAACGCCATCCTTTTCCAATGGTGTTTTGGGTTAACGACGAACTGCTGCGAAAACTGCGGCGGTTCGCACCAGATTTTACTAGTTGGGCAGCAACTCCCATTCGCTTCGAGATGACAACCGAGGAGTTGCGGAATTTTCTGCTCTCAAAAACCGATTCATTGTTCGCTAAAATTTTAGATTTAAATGGTGTTGCAGAAAGCGAGCATAATCCTCATAGTACTCTTGGCCAAGTTTGGGACTATAGTAGTTATGAATTTCGCACTAGCATCAAAGAGTTACAGCATCGCGGTATTAAATTAGAACCGGAACTCGACGCTTCAGTTAAATTTATCGCTGGGTTAGATTATTACGCTAGCAACCGTATCGATTTAGCTATCGAATATTTTCAGGACAGTTTGCAGTTTTGGCTTTCTTCCTCTGCTCCGCTTACCACTCGTGCCTTTACTAGTAACTTTCCAATACCTCCTTCTCCGTTTTTGCTTCGTCAAGGAGTGTTACTATTTTATTTAGGACTAAGTTACTACCGTCTTGCTGAACGGGTACATATTGAACATCAAGAACGTTGGCAAGAGGCTAGGTCTTATTTGCAACAGTGTCTCAATATTTTTGAGATCGCAGGGCGCCCAGATTTAATCGCTCAGATTATTGGGCTTTTGGGTGATGTTTTGCAACACCTGAAATTATGGAATGAGTTACAGGAGCTTGCCTTTAAGTCACAAAACTTACATCATGATTATGGTACTCATTTTCAGCTTGCATGTGATTCTGGGTTTTTGGCGCAAGTTGGCGTTGCTAATAAAAATTGGGATATTGCTATTAAACAAGCGCGCGTTGCATTATTGCGACTTGATGAAGCAAAAAGACATAACCACTCGCAGCCAAATTCGTTTCCTTTGTTAAAAGAGCAAATCTTTCGTCTGACTTTAGCAAAAGCATTACTGCATAAAAACGAGCAAAAAGCAGCTAATGAACAATTACAGTTAGCCAGTTCTCTTTTGGAAACTGCGTTAGAAGATAGTGATTTTAGGTACGAAGTTTATAAATATATTCGTTTGTTGAGATGGTTACGTACACTATATTTTGACTTAGGACGGTATCTTGAAGCTTTTACAATACGGCAAAGGCGCCGTTCGGTTGAACAGCAATATGGGTTACGCGCGTTTATTGGGGCAGGTCGGTTAAAACCACAACGTCACGCAACAACCCCAATAGTTAATTCGCCGGCGCCGAGTGGAAGTGTTGCCTTAGAAATTATCGCTTCTGGTCGGCAGCGTGACGTACAAAATTTGATTGCAAGAATTAGCCGTCCCGACCAAAAATTAACGGTTATACATGGTCCAAGTGGAGTTGGAAAAAGTTCGACGGTGACAGCAGGATTAATGCCAGCATTGCAACAGCGAGCAATTGGCGACCAAATTGCTGTTCCTGTAGTTTTACAAGTATATACGGATTGGGTACAAGGACTGGGGAAAGCATTGAGTGAGGCGATTGCTTCAACAAAACCTGCTGCAATTCGCAAAGCAGCACTTGAAGAGAATACCGGACTTTATCCAGCAACACCAATTACAATCGATGGGGTTTTGGAACTGTTACGAGAAAATGCTCAAAATCATATTATTACCGTTTTAATTTTTGACCAAGTAGAAGAGTTTTTATCCGGTTGTAAAAACTCAGTTCAGCTTTCTACGTTCGACAAGTTTTTATGTGAATGCATGAATGTGGCGTTTGTTAAGGTAATTTTGAGCTTACGCGAAGATTACTTACACAAATTACTTGAATTTAAATATCTTGACAAAATTGCACCAATTAACGAAAATATTTTAGACAAGAATATTCGTTATCAATTAAAGAACTTTTCACGAGCTGATGCTTCATCTGTAATTCGTGATTTGACGCAGCGTTCACAGTATCATCTTGAGCCAGAATTAATTGATGTTTTGGTTGAGGATTTATCTGCCGAGTTGGGAGAAGTACGACCAATTGAACTACAAGTTGTTGGCGCCCAGCTTCAAGATGAGCGAATTCTCACCCTTGCTAAATATCAGCAGTACCGTCCAAATAAATTAATTGAAAGATATTTGAGGGAATTAATACGCGACTGTGGAGAAGAAAATGAGCGTGCGGCACTGTTAGTATTATATTTATTGACCGACGAAAATAAAAAACGTCTATTCAAAACTCGTGCTGAATTAGCAATAGAACTTGAGGAATTAGAGGATGTTAAAAAGTTAGAGTTAGTTTTAGAAATATTAGTACGTTCCGGATTAGTCATTCTTTACCCCGATGTTCCCGAACGTTATCAGTTAATTCACGATTACCTTGTTGATTTAATTCGTACCCTTCAACAAGGAGAACGTAGTTTACAAGAGCAAGTTAGACAACTGCGCGCGCAAGTACAAAACAGTGAACAGGAAATTTCTCGTCTCAATAGCGCACTTCGTCATAATAAACAAGGTAAAATTCCAGCAGAACATACTGTTGTAGGTTTAGATTTATTAAGTGAATTAAAAGAACTGCGAAAGCGCGATGAGTTTAGTCGCATCGAACGCGAACGTTTGCATTCAGAAATAGAACACCAAAAACTGCAAGCAGAACTTCTTGAAACTGAAAAGCTGCGTACCAGTCAAGCAAAAACGAATCGTTTGCTCAAAAACGCGCTTTTTGCTTCGGTTTTGGGCATCTTCATATTGATGGGTTCTATATGGACTGCTATTTCTCAGGGTCGTCAAGCTGTTATTAGCGCTAGTGTTGCCGCAAGTGCATCAAGCGAGGCTTTATTTTCTTTAGGTAAAGATATTGATGCTTTACGAGCAGGATTGCGTGCAGGTAGAAAAATTGAAAGTGCATTCTTACCCGACGCTCGAACGCAGCAACTTGTAAGAACAGCATTATATCAAGCAACTTATGGAATGCGGGTGCGTGAAATCAACCGTTTGGAAGGACATCTTGCGGATGTCAATAGTGTTGTATTTAGTCCCGATAGTAGCTTAATTGCTTCTGCTAGCAGTGATGGAACGGTTATACTTTGGCAAGCAAACGGTAAACAATTACATGTATTAAAAGGACATAGTAAGCGTGTTAACAGCGTTGCATTTAGCCCTGACGGTACAATGCTCGTTTCTGGAAGTTCGGATAAAACAGTTAAATTATGGAGCATTGAGGGTAAATTCAAAAGAACATTTGCACATGGTGATGTGGTAAATAGTGTCGCGTTTAGTCCTGATGGGAAAACAATTGCATCAGGAGGCGCCGATAATATGATTAAATTATGGAATCGAGAAGGAAAGCTACTTACTAATTTCACAGGACATACCACACCTGTGACAAGTTTAGCCTGGGCACCAGATGGTAGTGCGATTGCTTCGGGTTCTAGCGATAAAACAGTTAGAGTGTGGAGTCGTGACGGTAAATTATTACAAACTCTTAAAGGACATTCAGATACAGTTCTTGCCGTAGCGTGGGCGCCGAATAGTAAAATGTTAGCGTCAACTTCTTGGGATAAAACCGTCAAGCTGTGGAGTCGTGATGGAAAATTACTTAATTCAATACCTGCACATAGAGAGGTAGTGATGAGTGTTGCTTTTAGTCCAGATGGTAAAACTCTTGCTTCTACTAGTTGGGATAAAACAGTAAAACTTTGGAACCTTGACGGTACTATAGGTAAACCGATAGACCAGCCAATAGAAATATTGAAAGGACATAATGACTGGGTGACTAGCGTTAACTTCAGCAGCGATGGACAAACTTTAGCTTCTGCGAGTCGTGATACTAGTATTAAACTGTGGCGCTGGAAATACCTACCGTTAAAAAGTATCCAAGCACACCGTCTGGATGTAACGATGTTGAATTATTCTCCTCAAGGTGACGCAATTGCGGACTCAAGTCTAGACGGTGCCGTAAAAATATGGAGTCTTGACGGTAAATTACAACATACTTTAACTGGGCAAAAAGAGGCAGTTTGGGATATAAGTTTTAGTCCAGATGGTAAAAAAATAGCTTCGGCTTCCAGCGATGGAACTGTAAAATTATGGAGTCGTGATGGTAAGCGAATTAATAGTTTAGAAGCGCATCTTGGTGGAGCATTGAGCGTTGATTGGGCGCCGGATGGAAAAATTTTAGCGTCCGCAGGCAAAGATAATACAGTAAGATTGTGGAGTCGTGATGGTAAGCTTTTAAGTAAGTTAGTAGAGCATACTAATGCCGTGAACTGGGTAAGTTTTAGTCCAAACGGTAAATATATAGCTTCGGCAAGCGATGATAATACTGTCAAAATATGGAGCATTGATGGAAAATTAGTTAAAAATATTACGGCTCACAACCGTCCAGTTTATGCTGCGGTATGGTCAAGGGATAATATATTAGCTACGGCAAGTCTTGATAGTACAGTCAAATTGTGGGATAAGAATTGGAAGCAAATCAAGACTCTGAATGGTGAAGGTGAAGGTTTTAGAAATGTTGTTTTCAGTCCTGACGGTCAAACTATTGCTACAATGAGCGAGGATAAAATCAAGCTATGGACTTCTAAGGGTGAATTAGAATTAGTTATAAATGCAGAAGACGATAAATTTACAACTCTAAGCTTCACTCCTGACAGTCAAACCTTAGTAACAGGTAACAGTAAAGGTAAGGTAGTTTTCCGCAACTTAGCGGATACAAAAACCGATAAATTGATGGAAAAAGGATGCGAATTACTACGAGACTATTTACAAAATAATACTAAAGTTTCCGATAGCGACCGTCATTTATGCTCTTAAATAAAATTGAGGAATATCTTGCGCGGTTGTAATTCAACACAGGGATTTTAGGCGCCACGAAGGAAGCTTTTGCAGGGGGACCAAGCGAAACAACTTCAAGTTCTTCCGAGTCGGTTGGTATGCCAAATACTAAAACGGTGCCTTTCTTAGTAGGAGGTGGACGCTTCTAACCTACTTGTTGCGAGTTATCTTCAAGAAAGATTGTGGCATCCACCTGTGCAATTGAGATGATAATGATTGTAAATACTTAAATACTTGTAGTCAGGCGCCATCATAATAAACGGCGCCTGCTTGATAACGTGGCACTTAATATTTGGGTGACACCTTTAATTAAATTAATAGACGCGCGCTTCTAGAACAAACTTGAAAAAATAATTTTTCGGTTACAGTTTGATTTCGTCGTGCCCTACAACAACTTCTTCTACATTTGGCCATCGGATAACAACTTCTCCACCCATCGCGCGAATAGCTGCTTCAACATTCTTAAAACTACAATTATTCGGATTATCTAGTACTTTTGCTACAGAGGTTACGAGACTACCCGTCCTTTTACTCTCCTCACCAAAAAGCGAAACGCGGACGCGGTTGACTTCTCGCGCGAGCTTGTAAGTAGTCCATCCTAGCTTCTTAAACCTATCTGAGAGAATTTTACTATCCACGTTTACAATATAGATTTCATTTTACTTCTTCTATTATTTCACTATCATGAGATGTATCAAACACTACTACAATGAAATAAATATACTATTTATCTCATGTAATATATCTTAATTTTAATTTTTTTAGTTCATGTTAGTGATAATATTACTATAGCAAAAGCGCCTGCTGTTTTTGTTATTTAGCTTCAACAGCAGGCGCCAAACTTTAAAAAAGCACTACTATGTTCGCACAATTACAGGGTTTTAGCATTACCAGTTTAGATGAACTAGTGATATCTCCATCGCAGTTCAACGATTTTATGACCGATGCAGATAGTTGTTTGCATCCAATTGGCGCCATATATATGTCAAGCGCGCGTCTTTTACGTTATTCGTTCTGGTTAGCGGAGCAAAAAGCAACGTTACCTAGAAAAGAATATAAAGAATTGTTAAGTCAACTTAACTGGAAAGGTGAAGAAAAAGCTTATCTCAAGGTAGATGCAGCTTTTAACACCTTTACGCCATACGAACTGGCGCAAATTGAACCGCGTACTATCTTTCAAATCGCTCTTAACTTCAAAAAATATCAGTCAGTTATCCCGCAAATGAAAGCTTTGCCTCAAATCACCCAAGATAAGGTTCGTGGCTTCATGAAACAATGCCATAAACCAAGGGCGTCTAGGGAAGAACAGGCGCCGACTATTTGGCAATTAATGCCAGACGGTCAACGAGCTTGTCAGATTGGTCCAATATACAATCAGTCTGTGGGTGTGATGCTAGAAGCCATGATGACTGCTGAAGGCAGAACTGCACAATCAATCGTTGAAGAAGCACTACTCGCCCTTTATGAATCCAAATATGGTTTTCCAACCGAACAGGAAGCAGTATCTTCGGAGCTTACCCAAGATATCTCCTCGTCGGCACCTTATTGCAATGTTGTAAGTGAAAATCAAACGGCACCTGACTTCCCGACTAACTTCGTAACTTTAGATGAATCTACTTCTTGGGATGCTGGCCAAGTAACTATAGAAGATTTAAAAGAGGAAAGCTCTTTTTATGATATTCAGTTTGACAAAGACGAAGGTAATCAAGATGTTTGGAGTTTCGAGCCTCTTGAAAAAGACGATTTTATAGAAGATTACGAATTTTTAACGTCAGCAATAGAAGCACAGTCTAAAATTCCGGCGCCAGTTGATTTATTAATTCAAACATTCCAAACAGCTAACTCATGGGAGGAAATTAGCAACGTTCTTAAAACTCATGAAGAATATAAGCAAGAAGCTTGGGATGCTCTTACACCAATAGAACGTAAGAAAATTATAAAAATAACTCCTCCGACTATCACAAGATTAAGCAATGCTAAACGTGAAGGATTAATAATGGATTTCCGGTTCGTGCGTGAAGGTGTGTATCACATCAAGGGAAATGGTAGCTTGTTCTGGGACACCGTTTTTGAATATCGAGTAGAGGAGTATCTCGCACGCTTGTAAATCAATACGGAAATTTATAGGTGCTGATTTCAATGTTAATCAAATACGCACGTTTTAAGCATCTAAATTTATTTCTGAATTGGTACAATTAATCGTATTGACTCACCGTGCGGATATTAATCTTTAAATACTTTTAAATAGACACGATGTTATTACTACCTGGAATTTCAATCCAAAACTCTGTTCCTTGACATGGTGTAGTTTTATACTTTAATTTACCTCCATGCTTTTGGACAATGATTTGATAGCTAATCGATAATCCTAAACCAGTACCTTTTCCTATTGGTTTTGTAGTAAAAAAAGGGTCAAATATGCTTTTATTTATTTCTTCACTAATGCCAATTCCGTTGTCAGCAATTCTAACGACTAAAGATTTTTCATGAGTCAGTTCAGTTTTAATCCTGATTTTACCTACTTTTGAAGATGGTAATTTTTTATTAAGATTTTGATAATCATTATTGTCTAATTTTTTTTGTGTAGATTTACTAATGTCGTTCGATTCGATTTCCGAATTAGTTGAAAATAACTCTTCAATTGCATCGATTGCATTAGCTATTATATTCATAAATACTTGATTAAGCGGCGCCGGATAACACTCGAATTTAGGAATGATACCATACTCTCGAATAATTTGAATCTCAGGACGTGTTTTTGTGGCTTTGAGCCGATGCTTCAAAATTAACAGGGTATTGTTGATTCCTTCGTGGATATCAACAGGCTTTGTCTCAACTTCTTCCAAACGCGAAAAGTTACGTAAAGATGAAACAATTTGCTGAATACGTTCAGTACCAATTTCCATTGAAGATATAATTTTTGGTAAATCTTCTGTCAAAAATTCTACGTCAGTTAACTTGACTTGTTGTTTCATTTGTGCATTAAGGTTAGGGTAATGTAATTGGTAAAGAGATAATAAATCTAGTAAGTCTTTAACATAAGTTTTAACATGGCTTAGATTTGCTTCAATAAAGTTGACAGGGTTGTTGATTTCGTGAGCGACACCTGCAACGACTTGACCCAAACTAGACATTTTTTCACTTTGAATTAGTTGAACTTGAATTTGACGTAACTTTTTGAGAGTTTGACTTAACTCCTCATTTGTGCTGCTTAAATTCTGTTCAATTTGCTCGCGTACTTTAATATCATTTTTCAAACTGTCTAAGTTAATTCGTAGTTCTAGCTGACTAATAACTTGACGACTTAGAGCTTGTAAAGCAATGATTTGCTCGTCTGTTAGCTCCCTTGGTACTACATCGATACTGCATAAAGTCCCAAGAGCATAACCATCTGGTGTAATTAGAGGGGCGCCAGCATAAAATCGAATATTAGGTTCGGATAGGACTAAGGAGTTAGTCGCAAATCGTTTGTCTTCTAAAGCATTCGGCACTATTAACACAGATTCTGGCTGACATATTGTATAAGCACAAAATGCTAATTCTCTTGGAGTTTGGGATACTTCTAAGCCAAATCTTGACTTGAACCACTGTCGATTAGCATCCACCAAGCTAATCAAAGCAATGGGAGTACCGCAAATATAAGCAGCCAAAGCTGTCAAGTCATCAAATGCTTGCTCAGAAATAGTATCCAGAATTTGATATCGCTGGAGGGCTTTGAGTCTTTCAGGTTCATCAGCAGGTGTTGGTGGTTTCATCTAGATTTATTACAAGCTTTACTGTACCAGCATAGATTTTTACTGATGACAGAGAGCTTACTCTCATCTGCTGAAGAGAGAACAGCGCAAAAACACCTAAATTTCTTCCTATTAGCAATACATGTAAATAGTAGAAACCCGGTTTCTTATAAAAACCCGGTTTCTTGTAACTACATGCGTGACAAAGCAACTACCTTTTTGATTTTGTTTTCTTCTAACCCTTCTAACTCATCAACATGGAGCCAACCTTCTTTAAGTAATCTGGCAAAAACAAAGATGAGAACTGAATATCTATAATCATACTTGCCATCAATGTCATGCCTTCTTGCGCTTAAAAAATCGTGCATACCCCACATATCATTGAGTTGTGTTATGTGATTTGCTTGTCGGCGGACTTCTTGCATTAAAGCATTGATTTCTCGTTCATATGCTTTATCAAAGGCAGCTTTAGCTACATCTTTTTCTATCTGAGACCACTGGCTATCTATCGCTTGCATTGTCAAACTTGAAAAATATGTTTTATTTAGATTCCTAATAATACTTATTGTACCAGATTATAGTATTTAGTGAACAAATAATAAAGCGCTCTATTATTAAGAGCGCTGACTCCATCACTAAAAATTAACTAGTATTTAGTATCTATCTAGCGAGCTAAATTCAACAGTTCTTTAGGAGAAGCAAGCAAATCGATAGCAACAAAGAAAATCTTTCCGTTGGGGTTCAACAAAAATCTCCAAGCCATATTCATTCCGACAGCGGCGCCGAACCAAGGAGTTTGGACTTTACCAGTGACTTTGATTTGGGTATAGTCTTCTTCAGCAGGTTCAACAATTCCTCGTTCTGGAAGTAAGTTGAGGTTTTGACAGTCTTCACGGAAGAAGCGTAATACAGCTTCTTTTCCAACAATTGGTCTTTGGAAAGGAGGTTGTAAAGCTCCATCTGGTTCAAATAACTCAATTAGCGCATCGAAGTCATTTGCATTCATGTTGTTCATATAACTCAACACGGTTGCATTATCAATACCTTCGATATTGACTTTAACTCGTTGTGATATTTCTTTTGCAACAACAACAGGTTCAGAAACCCGCTCATAATTACCCATTTTATTAGGGTCATAGCCCATATCAACAACAAAATTACGTAGTACTGTAATTTGTTGTCCAGAGTCTAGATTTCTGATTGCTTGTAATACTGCTGAAGCATTAGCAGAAAGCTGATAACCTTCTGGAATTGGCGCCACAATTCCTTCATCCATCCATTCTCCAAGCTGATACCAAAAACCTAACTTAATATTTGCAGACCAAGTTCCATAGGTTCGGCAAATAGGAGTATCAGTACCGTTTGTCAAATCACACATTACCTGCGCTTGCTCGCGAAAGTCCATTTTGCGGATTTGATTCAGAGTTGCTTCAGCGAACTGCATGTTAGCGGCGCCAGGAGCTGCAATTGTGATAGTTTTACCCATCTCTAGATAAGCAAACCAAATTAAAGCAAGTTGGTCTTCTGCATTAAGTTGAGCGAATCTCGCAATCGTAGCAGGCACTGCATCAGCAGATAGAGTATTAGGGAATATACTACGGGCTGAATCAATGGTAAATGGCATAGCAGGATTTTCCTAAACAGGTTTACTACTGTCAAAAAGCTTTTAGGGACAGAAATGTATCGCCCACTACTTAAATATATCACAACTTTGTTTACAAAGTTACATAAAACTTTACAAACTTTGATGTTAATTTCTTATCTCAGTCATTAAAACAATAATTATTTGAGTTGATTCAAAAGATGTCTAAATGTGATAGAAGCTTGGCAACGGATACAACGGATGTAACGGATAATTTTTTGTTACAGACAAAACTTTTGCTCCGGGCGCCTCCATTGGCGAGTTAAGATTCCCAAATTCTTTAAGAAGTCGGGAATCTTAGGGACTTCCAAAAATTTAATTCTCCCGGAATGTGGAATGGGCATCCTTGCCCGTTCCAAGCATCGGCGCCACTCCACAAGAAAATTTTGAAGATTTTTTAATTTGGAAGTCCCTTACTTGTTGGCGCCTATGCAAAAAGCGCCCCTATCTCTAGAGACGCTCTTGCGTTACTTATTTAGTTATCAATTTTTTAACCGTTAATCGCAGGTGCGGTTAGTGCTACAGGAGCAGCTTCGCCAGAAGCTAGGTCTAATGGGAAGTTGTGAGCATTGCGTTCGTGCATCACTTCCATACCTAAGTTAGCGCGGTTAATGATGTCTGCCCATGTGTTGATTACGCGACCTTGGCTGTCAATTACTGATTGGTTGAAGTTGAAACCGTTCAGGTTGAATGCCATTGTCGAGATACCTAAAGAGGTAAACCAAATTCCAACTACTGGCCAAGCAGCTAACAAAAAGTGCAAGCTACGGCTGTTGTTGAATGAAGCGTATTGGAATATCAAGCGACCGAAGTAACCGTGCGCTGCAACGATGTTGTAGGTTTCTTCTTCTTGACCGAACTTGTAACCATAGTTTTGGCTTTCGGTTTCAGTTGTTTCACGAACTAAAGAAGAGGTTACAAGTGAACCGTGCATTGCACTGAACAAGCTACCACCGAATACACCTGCTACACCGAGCTGGTGGAAGGGGTGCATTAAAATATTGTGTTCTGCTTGGAATACCAACATGAAGTTGAATGTTCCACTGATACCCAAAGGCATACCGTCAGAGAATGAACCTTGACCAATTGGGTAGATTAAGAATACTGCGGTTGCTGCTGCTACAGGTGCAGAGTAAGCAACACAAATCCAAGGACGCATACCTAAACGGTATGAAAGTTCCCACTCACGACCCATGTAGCAAAATACGCCGATGAGGAAGTGGAATACTACCAACTGGTAAGGACCACCGTTGTAAAGCCACTCATCTAATGAAGCTGCTTCCCAGATTGGGTAGAAGTGTAAACCGATAGCGTTAGAAGAAGGAACAACTGCACCAGAGATGATGTTGTTTCCGTAAACAAGTGAACCAGCTACTGGTTCACGGATACCGTCGATGTCAACTGGGGGTGCTGCTACAAATGCGATGATGAAGCAGGTGGTTGCTGCCAAAAGGGTTGGAATCATTAATACACCGAACCAGCCTATGTAAAGGCGGTTTTCTGTAGAAGCGACCCAACGGCAGAACTGTTCCCACACGTTCGCGGTTTCGCGACGTTGTAAAGTTGCGGTCATGTCTTTATAATTGCTACGAAAATGAAATGTATGTATACAAGCTGTCTGCTTGCTTGTTTCTAATATAGTTTACATTGCTTAACATTTTCAAGTAATTTGTAATTATTGTTGGTTATAAAATATATCAGTGTTACTTATATAACTAGTAATTGCCTTGTGTAATGGTCTTGTAGAATGGAGAAAACTTGCCCGTTCCATACCAAGCTTCTAAGAAGAACACCGCGCGTAAATCATATTTATATCAACGGCGCCAAATGAAGCAGTTGCATCACCTTGAGTTTGCGCTTCTAGCTCAAAGGTAACTTTTGGTGTTGGACCTCTAAATGATTTAGAGCATTGTTTCGACCGTGTGTTATCTCGGTTGATTGAACGAGGTTGTGAGTAAGTCGTCCATTCAGGCGCCGATTGTACAAGTATTAACGATGAAACCAGCGCGCTCATTAAAAGATTCATAAATGTAATATAAATTGTAGTATAAAATGAAATATTAAGAAAAACCTAGCTTTTTGTATTCGCTCACTGTTTCTTCTCCAAATCCACCAGCTTTAATATGGCGAATTATGGACTGTATAATAGGTGTTGCAATGCTGATTCCAAATAAAGCATTGAATCCAGCTATCACAATAGGCGCCGACAATAGTACAGTTAGTTCAGGAATGAGTGCTAAAACAAGCACGAAAATCAGAAAGAAGATAGGGGTTGCAATACCTGTCTTAATTACTTCCTGAATAATTAAGTCTTTGTACTGCTCAACTGTAATATCTCCACGCTGCAAATCAAGTGAGTAAGATATAGCAACGACTATTGCTTGTGTTAACATAGCGGCGCCAGTAGCTGTAATACCAAGTTTTGCTATCGTGGCTGAATTTCTAAGTATTGAGTCAACTGCATTGTAGACTCGAATATAAACTTGCTCACCTGGTGTCATAACTTTGGCACCACGACGTATATTATCGGTGCCTATTTCCCAAACTATATTATCGGCACCGTTACCACCACCTTTTGAGTGAGGATAAATATGGCTACCATGTTTGTCGGATAGAAACTCTCGAATGTTTCTCTCGTTGGCGCCTAACTTTGATGTACCAGGTATTTTGTTAAATAATTTCATTACATCAGCATCGCTTCTAGGTGCTTCTCCAACTCTTACACCTGCTCGATACTTCAACCTGTTAGCAATTTTGGGCATCTCAGCTAATAGTTGTTGTGCTGTTTGGGGTAGGTCTTTGAGAGCGGCGCCAATAACTACACTTGATGTTGCAAATGCCACTGTTGCAGAAGCTGTATTACTGATAGACTTTCCAACGTTTTGAATTGCTTCAATACCTGGTTGAACTGTCGTAATTGCTTCTGCCGTGGTGTTTTCTATAACTAATTTGATTTCATTCGCTGTATCTGAAACAGTATTGATAGCATTTACAGTAGTCTTTTTGACTTGATTAATAAAATCCATTTTTATACCACTTAATTTTGATTATCAGTAATGTTTACAGTTTGACATTACAAAATCAGGTTTGTCTAGATTATATGTATATATAGTTACATAAACACGAAAAAGGAGATGTGTAGTACACATCCCCCAATTGAGGTGCAATAATGTGGAATATTAAACTAGCTTTGAAAACGGCGCCATTTAAAAATTAATAAACTAAGTTAGTTTCGCCGCGCTTTATTAAAACAACTTGCTTATGAATACACCTGGAGTTTTGGCTGTTACGGAAAAAGTCAAATATTTTTAGTTGCTATTATCTAGGTACTTTGTATAGTGAGAACCAGGGAAACCGTAGCGCTTTCATTAATAGTGTATTGAAAGAATTAAAAAAGCAACGTTTACAGGAAGAACTAAAGGCGGCATATATAGAAGATTCACAAGATGAAACTTATAGAAAAGAAGTTGCTGCGTGGGATAGAACTGTAGGTGATGGTATTGAGTGATGCCAAATGGTTATTTAACTTACCGACGTGGAGAAATACGTTGGGTTGATTTAGAACCGACAATAGGTAAAGAAGGAAAAAAAACTCGTGCTTATTTGATTGTTCAGAATAATGTTGGAAATCGTTACAGTTTTTTAACCGTAGTAATACCATTGCTGCCAGGAACTAAAAATGTACCCGATGTTGTGAATGTAAAAGCTACACCTAACAACGGTTTAGACCAAAACCGATATCTTGATGTTGGGCAAATTCGGGGTCTTGACAATAGTCGAGTTCTTGATTTAGTGGAAGTATTGGAAGATGAGTATTGGCAATTAATACGCACTTCTTTAAATATAGTGTTAGATTTTTGAATCTTTACCCGACCGATTCATTTGTCAAGGATATACCCCTCTCCGTCACAGAGAGGGGTTGGGGAGAGGTATTTCACCACGATTACGAATAAATACAATATCAACCAAAAACTTTTGACTAATGTAGGACTGTTGTTACAAAAACGTTGGGTTGCGCTATCGCATAACCAACCTACAAATAGATATATGTCCCGCAAACCACGCGACCTCAAACCCGGATACTGCTACCACATCACTACCCGTTGTAACAATCGTGAGTTCAACATAATACATCATGAGTGTCGGGAGGTTTTTATTTTCGTGATAAAAAAGGTTATGGATAAATTTGATTTTAAGCTTTATGCTCTATGCTTAATGTCTAACCACGTTCACTACCTACTCGAACCAGCATCACCCGAAGACTTACCTAGAATAATGCAATTGCTGAACTGGTACACTGCAATGTGCTTTAATAGTATGCTGAACCGTACTGGGCATTTTTGGGAAGAGAGGTATTACAGTTCAGGTTTTCCTAAGCACGATAACCGACGGGTATTATACACACTACGTTATATTCACGCTAATCCCAAAGCCGCAGGAATGCAACAAGGTTTTTTCTACGATTTTAGCAACTACGGTACTCATGACAGGTTAACCGATGATGGTTTAACAAAATGGCATCCTGCTTTTTTGTCTTTGGGGAAAACCCTTGAAGAATGTGCTGCAAAATACCGCGCGTTTTGCCAGTGCCAGGTATTGAAATCTGAGAATGCTGATGAATGCTGATTATTTCGTAGAAAATGCTTGTGTAATAAATCTTAATAAAAGTCTGAAGCCTTTATATGTTACAGTTTACAAGTCGCAACGCGCGAGAAAAGAATAGACCCACGCACGTATCCCCCCTCCCGTCCCACTAGCCTGTAGTACATAATAGTACTAGGTAGTCCCCCTGTACCATAAGACGAAGGTTCGTTCTTAATACGCTCTATAAAGTCTTCGTAGCGCATAAACCCGCTGCTCGTAAACCCGCTGCTGCTCTCTGTTTCTTTCAGCTTATCATCAGACCACCCAACTGCACGAGCAAATTCTACATAATTTTTATAATCTTTTTCATTCCACTCTGCTGCACTAACTCCTAACCTATTCTCTTTGCTTTGGTAAATCTCTTTTTGTACACTGAAGCCAAAACGTCCTTTTGAGTTTTGCACCCAATAATTATTAATTTCTTTTAATTCAGGACAGGAAAAATTTTTAATATCTTGGATATCAAGGAATCCCTGTGTTTCTCTATTAGCAATATAGAGCATTAGTTGGTAGGTTGTTCTGTCTGCTTTTTGCCAGTCTCCCGCTTCTAAAGAATATTTCAATCCAGCGTATAAGTGATTTCTGAGATAATCTTTAACTACTATTTTTAAATCTTTTTGTTCCGGCTTTTTTTCGAGTAACTTAATTAATTCTCGATAAACAGATTCAATATCGGTTGCTGTAAGAATTTGATTCTTTTGATTTTTATGAAATGGATTTATTTCTTTGGAATATTTTTTTAAAATATCAAATGCTTCATTATACGCTTTTAATGCGTTTATAGTATCTTGTTTCTTTTCAAGCAAATTACCTTGCGTTCTCTTTACTAAAACTTCAATTTGTAATTTTTGATTCAAAATATTTGTATTTTCTTGGCTTTTTAAGAAGTCTAAACTTTTTTTGATTGCCTTATCTGCTTCATCCCACTTGTCAAGTTGCTGATATGCTTTGGAAATAGAAGCGAGTAGAAATGCTTGCTTAAGTTGGTAGTTTTGGATTTCATAAGCTAAACCAATCTTTTTTCTAGCTTCATCACTAGCTTCTTCAGGTTTAGATAACTTATCATTGTTATACAGTTTACCGCTAAGTTCTGATAACTTTGAGAGATATTCTGTATTTTCGCGTATTTCTTGATATGCTTGATTTGCTTTCCACCCTGATAAACCGGAAATGACTGCTCCGATAAAAGTCAATACTAAAATAGTAGAACCAACACTAATACGTTGTCTAGCCTTTTTATTTGCCTCAGTTAGTACTTTATTTCTCTCTTCCGTTGCTTCCCTATCTTTCCTTTCCCGCTCAATTTGCGCTGCAATTTCTTTTTTCTCGATTTCTTCTTGAATTTCCTTCTCTTTACTCGCAGCTAAAAACTGTCTATCCTGATAACTAATGTTCTTATCGCTTGCCCACACCTCTGCACCTTGCAATGCTTTACCCCGCAACAGTCTTGACTCATCGCTGCACCCGGAAGCAACCCAAGCTCGAAACGCTTCGGAATAAGGACGCAGTTTTTTTAATTCTATATCAACCCAGTTTTGATTAAAAACCTGATAATAAATTGGATTTAAAACTTGTAATTTATTTTCCTCCTTTACTACTAACCCAGAGAGCATTAACTCGCTTTGCTCAATGCTGTCATTATTGGTTACTTCTTCATACGCGCGCACTTGCTGGTACAATTCCAATAAATACCCCGCGCGTTCCTCATTTGTGAGAATTCTGTTACGGATGGTGCGTAAATGTTCGGGAAAATCTTGTGATTCCCAATTTTCAATTATTTTGGCTTTGACTACCTGCTCAACAGTACGGGGATTTGCTGTTTTTGATTCTTCAACCATGAACTGACATAGCTTTTGCGTCAAAAATGGTTGTCCCCCTGTCCAGTGTAATATCTCTTTTACTAGCGCGCGGGAATTTTCAAAGTAAGGATGTAACCCTTTTTCTAGCGGTTCTACTTCATGTAGTTGAAAACCTCTAAGTATAATTGCTTGACCAATATTAAACGGGGTGCGATTTTTATCTTCGATCAAATTACTCGGCGATGCTACCCCTAGTAAACAAAAGGTGAGACGGTTATACTCAGGATTATCGACTCGTTGATTGTGACACGCGCGGATAAACGCGAAAAAGTCATCAGTGGGAAACTTGAAACTGAGAACACTGTCTATCTCATCAAGAAAAATAATTATATTCTCGCGAACCTCAACAAGCAAAACCTCTTCGATAAACTTGCGAAACCGTGTCAAGGGTGAATGCAACTGATGTTTATTCCACCACTCCTTTAACTCAACATCCAAATCAAAACTTTCAATTAAATAATCTATTAAACCCACATACCACTGTTCCGGTGTTGCATCTTGAACACTATCGCTAGATAAATCTATCGACACACAAGCAACTTCTGCATCTCGCAACCGTTGCATCGTTCGTACTCGCAAACTAGATTTTCCCGACTGTCGAGAGTTGAGAACATAGCAGAATTTTCCTGCTTTTAGTCCTTCAAATAGTTCTTTGTCTGCTTCGCGCGTGACGTAAGTGCTAGCATTTTCTGGGAGACTACCGGAAAAAATATATTCTTCAAGCATAATCAAAATTAGCAGTACTGGCAACGGATGATGAACGGATGTAACGGATAGTTGATTTTAAATAACTAGACTTTGTTTGCAACAAATTACCCATCCGTTACATCCTTTGTATCCGTTGCAAACTAACCTACTACTCAATTAAACGCGCGGAGAAATATTGTTTATATAAATTGCAGCTGGGAATGCAGTCGTTACCGGAAAGCTTGACTAAACCTAAGCTTTGCAATTTGAAACCAACTTCTGAGTCAACTGGTACGGGGAATTTAGCCATCACCACCTTTTTATATGCATCCTTGAGTGAAGGATTATGTTGTAAGTTCCAAAGTAACTGACGTAAATGGTTGGCAAAAATACCTTGCTCGGTTGGTGCAAGTTGTAAAAGCTGTTTGAGGGTAGTTTGTGGGTTTGTCAGTTGATTTTTTAAACTTGAAAATGTTTGTTGTACTAAGTAAGGGTGTCCTCCTACTAGTTCCATGAGTTGATTTATTCCTTGTTCTCCAACTTTCCCGTTTAAATGGTATCCTTGGGCTACTGCTTCTACCTGACTCCGGGTAAATTCGGGTAAATCAACCGCTAACCCAACGTTAAAAGGTGAATAGTTAGTATCGAGTGTAGGATAAGCATCTGTGGAATGAACCACGAGTAAGCGCATTTTTTTCCAAATATTACCTACTTTGTCCCCTTGTTTGGCTTTTTCATACCAACTTCGCAGGAGTTTACAAAATTCGGAGAAGGTATCAGGGTATTCAAATAGCAGTTCAAAGTTGTCTATACCAATTACGAGCGGATTTTCAATACTGTTTAATATGTAGCGTTGAAAGTAACGAGTGCAGTTTTTATTTAGTCCATATATATCTTCCCAATATTCATCAAGCTTGACTTCCATATCTAAGCTGTCGGAAACATCCGCACACAACCACTGTAAAAATTTTTCTAAGTCCGCAAGAACTGACTTATCCGCAAGCTTTAAATCTAATTTCGCGCTTTGGTAACCCTGCTTGCTTGCATAAGTAAGCAAATTTTCCAATAGTGCAGTTTTACCCATTTTTTGAGGCGCCTTAATTCGGATCAAGGCGCCTGTATGTAAAATGGTCTCATAGCATTTTGCCTCAATTGGCGGTCGATTAATATATATATCTGTATCTGCCTCTACCTCAGATTCAGAATCGCGCGGTAAAATCTGTAAACTATCCTTTGTAACTAACTGGGGTATTAACTCCTGTGGTATTCCGGCAATCTTAATCAAACTGCAACCTAAGTCATACGCAAACTTATAACCTTTACCTGCTCCCAGCGCATCATAAAAACCCACAGCAAACTCTAACGCGGCTTTATCTTGAATTGTATTACTCATACCCACTACATAATTTATATGTTGGGCAATTTCCTTTGCTTGATACTCTGAATAGCAAGCATTGAGAATAACACACTCAACTTGCTCGCTAAATAGTTGAAACAATTGAGCCAAAGCAGCTGCATCAATTAATCTAGTTTGACCTGTCTCATCTTCAAAAATCAACCCTTCCTCACCCACACCATGTCCCGAAAAGTGTATAATTTGTGGCTCATAATCTAAAATAGCTCTGTGAATATCCCGATACTTAACTGCTTCTGTGCTGTTGATTAAATATCTATCACGCTGCTTAGAACGCTTCAAACCCTCTTTAATTTCACGCATTTCCTCATCTAGACGCAACCTAGATGTACTGAGAGGATTTGCCGACATTAATAGGATTTTGGTATAAAAGTTATCGTCCGTACTATTCATAAAGTAAAAATATAAGGACTATTTAAATCGGATATACAAATCTATTTGGGTTAATTTCAGATAAATACCCAGATTTAAGCTAGTTCATTTATATATTACTTCAGTAAACATTCTCAAGGAATTTAGGTATTGTTAAGATATTTTGTCCAGTTTCTTGTGGGATAGGCAATCTCTTGTGGAACGGGCATCCTCGCCCGTCTTATTATTATCCTATGCTAACTACTCATTTAAGTACAAAAGTACGATTTAGCAACCTCATTGGCATAAATAGTAGCTTCAGTAATACCAATACGACGCGCTTCCACTCCGTTGGCAAGGACATAATATACAAACTTAGTAATTACTTGTGTCTACATATATTTCTGAGACGTCTCTACAATTGCGTAAAATTAGCTTGCTAGCTTGTATTTATATAAATAATCACAGTATAAAATCTGATTAATGAGCAGGCGCCTTTTTAAAATAATTCTTGCAGTTGGAGTAGTTTCAACACTTTGTGTGACACCAGCAGCAATTTTAGTAATTGATGGATTGAGTGATAATATTCGTCAAGCCGATAGTGCTGTAGTGCTTGGTAATAAAGTTGAAACTAATGGGCAACCTTCACCTCGTTTGCAAGCCAGGTTAGATAAAACACTTCAATTATATCAACAAGGTTTGTTTGCAAATGTAATTGTAAGTGGTGGAGTGGGGATCGAAGGTTTTGATGAAGCATTACTAATGAAACAGTATCTTGTTGCTCATGGAATACCTGAAGCGCGTATTTATGTAGATAGCAACGGTAAGACAACTTATTTAACTGCTCAAAATACTGCTCGCATTATGAAAGAAAATAATTGGCAGAGTGTTATGGTTATTTCTCAATATTTCCATATTCCTCGCTCTAGGTTAGCTTTAAATAAATTTGGTGTTTCTCAAGTATATTCGGCACATGCTGATTTTTATGAGTTGCGAGATGTTTATTCTACTGCCAGAGAGGTTGTTGGTTATGCGTCTTATTTATTTCGGTATGTTTAAAACCTCTCCCCCAACCCCTCTCCTGCAAGGAGAGGGGAGCTAATGTACTCCCCCTTTCCTCGTAGGAAAGGGGGTCGGGGAGTTAGGTTTTACGTTAGTCACAATCATGAGTCGGTGCTACGTTTTTATGTGCCACGCGCGTTACTTTTATGTTTTCATATGGAATTTTAAACCTTGCATCATCAGGAAACGTTGACAATTTTAGGGTTGGACGCAGTATTAATTAACTGTTAGGGGCACCATTTCTATCGTCCCATAACACATATGCTTATTTTATTCAAGAGAAGTTATTAAAATTCCGAAATTACAGGTAGTTAAACAGGCGTCAAACGTTAAGTTTTTCTTTAGTAAATACGCAGAAAATAGGCAATATAGAATCAAGAAGGGATTTGAGGCTTGTTTAGAGCGAAAATTTAAAGGGTTAACAAAACTTTACTTTGTCAGGATAATCTCACAAAGTTAGTATAAATAATAAACAAGATCGGGTTAAGACAGTGAACAATACCCATAGCTAGATATTAGAGTAGGCATCTCTATGCAGCCAATTCGCACTTTTAACGTATCACCATCTTTACCATCTCGACTTGAGCCATTGCGAAAACTCGCATATAACTTGCATTGGGATTGGAGCGTCGAAGCAAAAGACTTATTTCGGCGCCTAGACCCCGATTTATGGGAAACTAGTCGTCATAACCCGGTTTTAATGCTGGGTACAATTAACCAAGCGCGTTTAACGGAAGTAGTGGAAGATGAAGGCTTCCTCGCGCAAATGGACCGTGCAGCGCAACAATTAGAAGAGTATCTCAAAGAACGCACTTGGTTCCAAAAACAGCGTGCTGGGAAACCAAAGGAATGTTACGCTTACTTTTCTGCTGAATTTGGTTTGGCTGACTGCTTACCTGTATATTCAGGTGGTTTAGGGGTATTAGCTGGAGACCATCTAAAGAGCGCTAGTGACTTAGGTTTACCTTTAGTTGGTGTAGGTTTACTTTATCAGCAAGGTTATTTTGCACAGTATCTTAACGCTGATGGTTGGCAGCAAGAACGCTACCCCATCAACGATTTTTACAACATGCCGTTACACCTCGAACGCAAAGAGGACGGTTCGGAGTTAATAATTGAGGTAGAATACCCTGGACGCAAGGTTTACGCGCGCGTGTGGCGAGTTCAGGTAGGGTCTGTACCTTTGTACATGCTCGATACTAATATTGAGCCAAATAATCCTTACGACCACAATATTACCGACCAGCTATATGGTGGTGATATCGACATGCGTATCCACCAAGAAATTATGCTGGGTATTGGTGGTGTACGAATGCTCAAAGCTTTAGGCTACGATGTAACCGCGTACCACATGAACGAAGGACATGCGGCGTTTTCTGCTTTAGAACGTATCCGCATATATATTCAAGAGAAAGGTTTGAATTATTCAACCGCGCGACAAGTTGTAATTTCCTCCAATATCTTTACTACCCATACTCCTGTACCTGCTGGGATCGATTTGTTCTCACCAGATAAGATGCTGTATTACCTGGGGTATTACGCTGATATTTTTGGAATGAACAAAGAGCAGTTTCTTGGTTTAGGACGAGATAACACAGGTGATTTATCATCGCCGTTTAGTATGGCTGTACTGGCGTTAAAGATGGCAACTTTCTCAAACGGTGTAGCGCAGTTACACGGGGTTGTATCGCGTCAGATGTTTAAAGGGTTGTGGCAAGGTGTACCTGTTGACGAAGTACCTATTGGCGCCATTACCAACGGTGTACATGCTCGTAGCTGTGTGGCAAAATCAACTCAAGAACTATACGACCGCTATTTGGGACCAAACTGGTCATCGGTTCCTGTTGATAGTCCGTTGTGGGAACGTATGGACGCAATACCCGATGAGGAATTGTGGCGTAACCATGAACGCTGTCGTTTGGATATGGTACTTTATGTACGCGACCGTTTGGTTAAACACCTGCGTGATAGAGGCGCCTCACCATCAGAAATTGCCCAAGCGCAAGAAGTTCTCGACCCGAAAGTATTTACAATTGGTTTTGCTCGTCGTTTTGCTACCTACAAACGTGCGACATTGTGGATGAGCGATGTTGAGCGCATTAGAAAGATTATATTGGCAAACAAAGACCGCAAAGTACAGTTTGTAATTGCCGGTAAAGCACACCCCAAAGATATCCCAGGTAAAGAACTTATCCGCGATATCAACCACTTTATTGAAGAAGAAGGCTTACAAAAACAAATCGTCTTTGTTCCTAACTATGATATTTACATCGCGCGGTTGATGGTGTCGGGTTGCGATATCTGGTTAAATACACCTCGGCGCCCGCGCGAAGCTTCCGGAACAAGCGGTATGAAAGCAGCAATGAACGGCTTACCTAACTTAAGCGTTCTTGATGGTTGGTGGGATGAAGCAGACTATGTACGCACAGGTTGGGCAATAGGACATGGTGAAATGTATGATGACCCAGCTTATCAAGACCAAATCGAAGCAAATGCGCTGTACGATTTATTAGAGAAAGAAGTTGTACCATTGTTCTACGACCGTGACGCTGACGCTTTACCGAGACATTGGGTAGCAAAAATGAAAGATGCAATTCGTTTGAATTGTCCATTCTTCAACACCGCGCGGATGGTAGGAGAATATGCACAGCGCGCGTATTTCCCAGCTAGCGACCGTTACTATAATCTCATCGCAGAAAACTACGCACCAGCTAAAGAACTTGCAGATTGGAAAGATAAACTCAGAGCTAGTTGGTTCAATATCAAAATTAAAGATATTGATGTATCTTCTGAAACTGATATTTTGGTTAACCAAACTGTTGAAGTCAAAGCAAAAGTTGACTTGGCAGGCTTGAGTAAAGATGACGTACAAGTCGAATTATATCAAGGCGCAATTGATGCAAACGGCGAAATTGTCAACGGTGTACCTGTTGTAATGGAAAATAAAGGCGCCGATGAACACGATTTAAGTACTTACACTGCTGAGATTGTATACAATACATCCGGCTTACAAGGCTTATCACTGCGCGTACTTCCAAAACACGAGTACCTATCAAGCGCTTATGAACCCAGATTAATCGTTTGGGCAGAATAAGAGTAGAAAGTGCTGAGTGCTGAGTGCTGAGTAGTAAGTACTGAGTAGTGAGTGCTGAGTGAATAATAACTCTTGTGGGGTGGGCATCCTTGCCCGCCCTTTTAATTAGAGTTTATTGTTAGCTTTCACCACAGTTGCTAGCATTAACATAATCTATATATAAACAAACATATGCATGACTCAACTACCTATATCGAAGCTTGCAACAACTTTGATAAAATTTACGAGCAAGCACTCTCAAGCCGTAAACCAGTTGTAGTGACGAAGGAAGGCGCCGAAAGCGTTGCAGTCATCCCAACCGCAGAACTTAACAGCATTATTGAAACTGCCTATTTATTTCAGTCACCCGAAAATGCATCACGTTTAGTTGCTGCTATTGAACGCGCAAAAGCAAAAACGTTTAAACCAAGAACAGTAGAATTGTAAAAACAATGACTACTTTTCCTCCACGTCCAATTACTAACGAAGCAGAGTTAGTTACTACTCAAGAACGTATCGATTCTATTTTAGATAAAAGAAATATTACTCAGGATGATAAAGACTACTTAAGAGTGCTTGGTACTTTAGTTTATGATTATGAACAGCAACATGAACCGATGCCTGTTCTAAAAGGAATTGAGATGATAGAAGCTCTGCTGGAAGAATCTAACCTTCAACCTAAAGACTTGGTAGGAATTGTTGGTACTGAGATGGATGTTGAAGATATCTTGAGCGGTAAGCGGGCGCCTAGTCAAGATGAAATTGAAAAACTAGCAAATTTTTTCAAGATATCTCAATCGCTTCTTAGTATTGTTGACATCGGAAGCAAAAGAGATAATTCTTTTTTTTGAAACCGTATAAAACCATAATGAAGATAAAATCTCTTTGCTTCTTCATCTATTGCATCAACTTTTACTGCAAAAATAGCCATTTCTGAGCTTACACGCACTGCTCTCTCTAATGCGTGTATTAAAAGCGTTTCTCGAAGCCCTTGACCTTGCATTCGTCTATCTGCTGCTAACCTTCCAATCAGCATAGCAGGCGCCGGATACTTTGGTAATTTTTTAGACAGATGTAGCGGAATATTCTCAAACTTAATAATAGAAGCACTTGTAGAGTAGTAACCAACAACTTCTGGATTATCAACGCTATCCAAAGTTGCAACAAAGGTTTTTGAATACCCGCGCTTGGCATCCTGCCTAGCTATTTTTTTCAAATAGTCGTTTAACGTAGGTTTTCCACAATCAAAAGATTCCCTATTGTGACAGCTGGTGTTTAACGGTGAAATATAAAAGTTCACTATTTATTCACCCTTGTACTCATCCTTAAATCTAGCCATAGCTGACTTTAAAGCTTGATTTGGTTCTGGTGGATTTTCTATTAAATATAAGAATAAGTCACGGTCTTCATCGCTTAAAACACATTCATGATAAGTTTCTATATCTCTTCTTGCTGCTTCTAGACAATTGGAAACAACATAAGAACTTAAGCTCAGTCCTTTTATCGATGCAGCTTTTTCCAGTAATTCTTTTTCGTCAGGGCTAATTCTCAAGTCTACTCTATTATGTTTCAGCTTCTTGATTGCGTCTGTCAAGTTACAAATTTTCCTTCTATTCAAGCAGTTAATAGTGCGTTACGGCTTACAGTTACTTATGCAAGCAGCTAGTTTATCGTGCCGTAACGCACCCTACGACCTTAAAATCCATCATACACGCTATATATCGTTTTGTGGTAAATGTACACACAAAAATTTGAGAGCTAAAGATTACAATTCGCTAAATTTATCTGTGGCGCCTATTAAAGCGCTGGTAATACCTGGTTCGCTCATTGAGTGTCCAGCATCGGGTACTACAATAAATTCAGCTTCTGGCCATGCTTTGTGTAATTCCCATGCTGATATCATTGGGCACACTACATCATATCGACCTTGGACTATTACAGCAGGAATATTACGAATGCGGTCAACGTTTCTGAGTAATTGGTCATCATGTTCAAAAAAGCCTTTATTCATAAAGTAGTGACACTCGATACGCGCGAAGGCATCGGCAAATTGACTTTCACCGAAGATTTGCATTAAGCCTTTATCCAGAAATAGTCTACTTGTACTTGCTTCCCATATAGACCACGCGCACGCAGCTTCGAGTCTTACTTTCATATCATCGCTGGTTAAGCGCTTGTAATATGCCGTGAGCATATCGTGTCTTTCTTCAGGTGGAATAGGTTTTAAGTATTCTTCCCAAGCATCGGGGAAAATATTACTGGCACCTTCTTGATAAAACCAGTCAATTTCCTTTTTCCGCAGCATAAAAATACCACGCAATATTAAGCCTTTACAGCGTTCGGGATGAGTTTGACTGTAAGCGAGCGATAACGTACTTCCCCAACTGCCACCAAAAACTACCCACTGATCTATATTTAAGTGTTCGCGTAGCTTTTCTATATCAGCAACTAATGAGTAAGTTGTATTTTCGTGTAATTCGGCGTGAGGTGTACTTTTACCGCACCCTCGCTGGTCAAACATAATTAGGCACCATTTTTCTGGGTTGAAGAACTGACGATAGTAAGGGGGACACCCACCACCTGGACCACCGTGTAATAGTACAATCGTTTTACCTTGGAGATTACCAGATTCCTCATAATATATAGTGTGTAAATCTGAAACTTGTAACTTACCTTCTTTTAAAGGTTCTCGGTGTGGATATAACTCACGCATTGTAAAAATTAAATAATCCAAAAAACAATTATAATCTTTTTCCTCTTCCTCTGTGCCCTCTGCGTCTAATAAGGTAAAAAACTCAAACTATCGGTATAAACAAGACTTCCCTTCTTTTATTACTATGCACACAGAAAAAGAAATAGATGTGGGAGCTTTCTATGAATAGCAAAGTATCGAAAGTTGGCGTAGTTGGTGCAGGTCGTGTAGGCGCCGCAGTTGCAAGTGCTTTAATAATAATGCGTGTATGTGTATCGGTTGTACTATATAATCGTACAGAAGATAAAGCAGAAGGTGAAGCGTGGGATATTGAAGATGCGATTCCCTTACTTGAAGAATGCGATATATTACCTACAGATAAATACGAAGACTTCACTGATTGTGATGTAATTGTTCTTACAATTGGAGCGCCCTCAAAAGACAGTCAAAGTCGCTTAGAGTTATTAAAAGATAATACTGATATTGTACGCTCGACAATTCAAGAACTTGACAGAGTGGCGCCGAATGCTATTTTAATTATTATAAGTAATCCAGTTGACGTATTAACACGAATAGCCATTAAAACCTCAACTAGACCAGAACACTTAATAATTGGTTCTGGAACAGTTTTAGATACTGCACGAGTACGTTACCAGCTTGGTAAGCTACTTAATGTTAGTAAGCAGGATGCCAATATATATGTTATTGGTGAACATGGAAACACTTCATTAATTGTGTGGTCTAACGCCCAAATAGGCGCCATCCCTTTAGAAAAATTTCCGCTTCCACAAGGTATATCTTTAGATAATATAAAAGCTGAATATATAGATAACACACGTCAGCGCGCGTATGCAATTAGCGAACGTAAAGGAGGTACTAGTTACGGTATCTCAACTGTAGCTGCTCAACTAGTAGATACTGTTCTGCGCGACGAGAAAAAAATATTTACTGTATCAGTAAGAGCAGATGCCGAATATAAAATAGGTGATGAAGTAGTTTTAGGTCTTCCTTGTATTATTGGTGAAAAAGGTATCGAGCGCAAATTGTATATACCATTAAATCAGGAAGAACAACGCGCGCTTGCACATTCAGCAGAAGAATTAAATAAAGCTTATAAGTCTGTAATGTAGTTTTGATCCCCCTTAATAAGGCTACCGTGTACACACATCTCAAAAAAAATCCCGAATTTATAATCCTCTCACCCTATAAGGGTGGGACTACACGGACAAAGCCCAACCCTTCAGGGTAAAGGAGATTTATGTGTATACACATCTTTTAATCAACCCTTACATTCCCCTCTTTGCGCTATGAAGCGACCTTTGCGGTTCGTAAAAAAAAAACCGCAAAATACGCTCTTTTTTGTCCAAAATGTGAATATATTAAGTTAGCCACGTAGGTTAGGCGTCCCGCCTGACCTTCGCACAGGCTTTCCGGCCTATGCTACAAGAACTTATCACATTTTATATAAAGACCAGAACTTAGCACCAATATAAAGATAATTAAAATCAGAATTCCAAAGTCAAAAGTTGAATTTAACTAACTGGCAACTTCTAGCACATAGGTTTCTTGTTTCTCTACCTGTTTAAGCGCTACGAGTTTTTGCCGTAGTTGTGTTCTCACTTCATAGCGGTAGTTAAAAAAGTGTTCGCCAACACCTAATACTGTTAAGTAATCGTAGACAAGACGTGGCTTAAAAATTACCAATAGTAACAATTGCCACCAATACAGTAACCTTGTCGAACGTACTAAACCTTGGCGCCAACAAATAGCAGCAAACATGCGAATTTCATGCCAAGTGATAGGACGGTTCGTTTTACCTCGCCAACCGTTCATCATCATAAAGTGGCGGAATGTACGCTTTAAATAGGGCATTGGTTCGTAAATGTTCCAAAAAGCATTGATGTACTCTTCGGTTATTTCTTCCACGGGACGTGTGGGCACAAAATTCATTATTGCACCTTGGTGGAATGTTCCTAACCCATCAACGAGGCGCCCTTCCTGTTGTAAACGGTTCCACATTGCAGTGTTTTGTAAAGCTTGCAGCAAACTAAACTGTCCTTGGGGAATACCTGTTTCCTCAATAAATTCGCTAATACGCTGACCTGCACCTGGACGTTCGTTATCAAAACCCATGATAAACCCAGACATAATCTGTAATCCCATCCGCGTAATTTTATGACAGGACTCTATCAAGTCATTGCGGGTATTTTGGTTTTTATGGATGCCCAAAAGACTATCAGTATCAGGTGTTTCGATGCCCATGAACACCATAGTGAACCCAGCTTTCACCATCAACTCTATTAACTCGTCATCCTCTGCCAAATTTAACGAAGCTTCCGTTAACAGAATAAAGGGGTAGTTATGTTCTTCCATCCACGGGATAAGTGCTTGTAGAAATATCTTGGCATTGCGCTTGTTGCCGATAAAATTATCATCGACAATAAATACATATCGGCGCCAGCCTAAATCATAGAGAACTTGCAATTCCCGTAACATCTGTTCAGGTGTTTTGGTACGTGGTTTACGACCGTACAAGTTAATAATGTCGCAGAACTCACATTGAAAAGGACAACCACGAGAAAATTGCACTGTCATTGCCAAATAAGCATCCAAGTCAAGCAAATCAAATCGTGCAATTGGGGTTTGGGTAACATCTGGCTTTTCGCTTGCTTTAAAAATACCACGTTCGTCACCTCGTGCTAACGCTTCCAAAAACATTGGAATAGTACATTCGCCTTCATCTAAAATTAGATAGTGGGCGCCATACGTTAAAGGGAATTCTGGTACAGATGTTGGGAAAGGACCACCGACAGCAACTTTCTTACCTAAAGCAACACCTTTTTGAATCAACTCAGAAAAATCTTGCTTCTGAATAATCATTGCAGAAATAATGACAATATCGCACCACGCCCAATCATCATCAGTTTCTGAACGAACATTTCGATCTACAAATCTAATTTCCCAGTCTTGAGGCAACATTGCCGCTACCGTTATTAAACCCAATGGTGAATTTGTCGAGCGTAAATTCGCCAAATTAAGGGTTTCTTGGTAAGACCAGAAAGAATTAGGCATTATAGGCCAGAGGAGTAAAGCTTTCATGGTTACATACTCCGGGGTGAATAAATACTTAACTCTTACGTTACTCCTAAGATTGCTGACAGAAACTTAAGTTTTATCGAGTTTTGTAAAGAAAGATGATCCCCCCAACCCCCTTAATAAGAGGGCTTAGATTTGTTTGTGTATGGGGCTAAGATTATTGCTTCTTATCTTGTTCCCCCTTTATTAAGGGGGGCTAGGGGGGATCTTTAAGTTAATTTATAATGACTAAATCATTAAACTAAAGGCTATGGGCAGGCAACGTATTCTTTCTGGAGTTCAACCAACTGGTAACTTGCATTTAGGTAACTACTTCGGTGCCATCCGTAACTGGGTGGAAATTCAAGACCAGTTTGATAGTTATTTTTGCGTGGTGGACTTGCACGCTATCACTGCACCTCACAACCCGGCAACGCTGGCAAACGATACATACACTATTGCAGCGTTATATTTGGCGTGTGGTATTGATTTACAATATTCCAGTATCTTTGTACAGTCGCATGTTTCTGCCCACAGCGAACTAACTTGGCTACTTAACTGTATTACCCCGATGAACTGGCTTACTGATATGATTCAGTTTAAGGAAAAAGCTGTTAAGCAAGGAGAAAACGTTGGTGTTGGGTTACTCGACTATCCTGTGTTGATGGCATCGGATATTTTGCTGTACAACGCTGATAAAGTACCTGTGGGTGAAGACCAAAAGCAGCATCTTGAATTAACGCGCGATATTACAGACCGTTTCAACCATCTATTTGGTAAGGGCAAAAAGGTATTAAAGTCTCCCGAACCAATGATTCGCAAAGATGGTGCCCGTATAATGAGTCTCACTGACGGCACTAAAAAAATGTCGAAGTCAGACCCTGCTGAAGGTAGTCGCATTAATTTGCTTGACTCAGCCGATGAAATTACTAAGAAAATTAAACGGTGTAAAACTGACCCGATACGCGGTATTGTGTTCGATGACCCCGCACGTCCCGAATGTCAGAATTTGCTGACAATATATATGTTGTTGTCGGGTAAGGCAAAAGAAGACGTAGCGGCAGAATGTGCGGATATGGGATGGGGAGATTTTAAGAAGTTACTAACCGAAACAACGATAAATGCCCTAAAACCAATTCAAGACAAATACACCGAAGTCATGGCTGATAAGGGTTATATCGAGTCAGTGTTGCGTGAAGGGCGCCAAAAGGCCGAAGAAGTTGCAAACCAAACATTAAAAGACGTAAAGATTGCAATGGGGTATTCTCTGCCACAATGAGCTTTCCACTTGGGGTCAAATTGTGTTACAGCTGTACTTAGAGTGAAAATGCTCATTGTTATGCTTGATACACTAACACCAATTACTCCAGTTAAAGTCAGTTCATTTCGTGCTGCTGCTAGGAACGGCGAGTTTCTAGTAACAGCAGAGGTTTGCCCACCGAAAGGAGGTAATCCGCAACACATGCTCCAAATGGCGGCGACCCTTAAGGGGAGGGTTCATGCCGTCAACATCACTGATGGTAGCCGAGCAGTGTTACGTATGTCTCCGCTAGTGGTGTCAGCAATTTTACTTCAAAACGGTATCGAGCCGATATGTCAATTCGCATGTCGGGACAGGAACCGTATTGGTTTACAAGCTGATTTGATGGGCGCCCATGCTTTAGGAATTCAAAATATCTTAGCTTTAACAGGCGACCCTGTAAAAGCAGGCGACCACCCCGACTGTAAAGGTGTCTTTGACCTTGAAGCGGTGCGTTTGTTGCAAGTTATTCAGAAACTTAATTTGGGCGTAGATTATAACGATAAACCCCTGACCGATGGGGCGTTAGATTTATTTGTAGGCGCCGCAGTTGACCCGCAATGTAAAAGTTGGTCGGGGTTGCAAAGTCGGTTTGAAAAGAAAGTAGAAGCAGGCGCCCAATTTTTCCAAAGTCAGCTAATCACCGATTTTGAGAGATTGGAAAAATTCATGGATACCATTGCCGCTGGGTGTAATAAACCAATACTTGCTGGAATATTTCTGTTGAAATCAGCCAAAAACGCCGAATTCATCAACCGGGCAGTACCAGGTGTAAATATACCTCAGCACATAATCGATAGATTAGCGCAAGCCAAAGATCCCTTAGACGAGGGAATGAAAATTGCTGCTGAACAAGTGCAAATCGCGCGGCAACTGTGCCAAGGCGTGCATATGATGGCAGTCAAGCGCGAAGATTTAATCGCACCAATCTTAGATATGGCTGGGGTTAAATCAGTAAGTATGGTTGTAGCAAAGTAAATTAATCATCTTGTGGGGTGGGCATCCTTGCCCGCCCGCTTGTTTAGGACGGCTTTGCCCTACTCATCTGCCAGCCACTTTTCGTAGCCGCAACTCATCAGCTTTTGTTTAACAGAATCAATAACATTCGATGAATTAGACACCAAATAAAATAGTATATAATTACCAAAAACTATATAGTACACAGAGAGGAGGCATTGTTTCGTAGATCAAAATTTAGTTGTATTAACCATGTATCAACGGTTGCTAGCTGATGTAGTATAACAAAAGACTGTTAGTACAAGAACAGGCTTAGTATATATATCAACAGGAGCATACATGGCTAATTTGGATAAATATGACGAAGAATTAACAGAAGATGATTCCGATGAAGAAATAAGCGGGGATGGATATCGTCCACCAGATGATTTTCGTTATGACCCTGAAGAAATAAATATTGTTACTAGGGAACCTACCATAGAGCAGTTACTAAGGCGAATAGATGAAGAAGCGCTAAATTTAGCACCTGATTTTCAACGTCAAGCTGGTATCTGGAACCAAGATGCGAAAAGTCGGCTGATTGAATCGGTTCTAATTCGTATCCCTCTTCCAGCATTTTATATAGATGCAACTGATGAAGAAAATTGGCTAGTAGTAGATGGGTTACAAAGATTATCTGCTCTAAAATCATTTGTTACCGATAAAACCAATAAAAGATTAAGACTAAGTGGACTGGAATATCTTAAAGAATTAAATAATAAAACCTATGATGATTTAGAACGTAGATATCAACGTCGAATATTGGAAACTCAGGTTAATGTTTATCTGATTGAGAAAGGTACACCTATTGAGGTAAAATACAATATATTTAAAAGGATAAATACGGGTGGCGTTCCTCTTTCTCCTCAAGAATTACGTCATGCTTTAAACCCGGGTAAATCAAGTAAATTCTTAGTTAAACTTGCAGATTTAAAAGAATTTCAGAGAGTAGTTAAACTCAATGATTCTAAGATAAAACGCATGGATGATAGAGAATTTGTTCTTGGCTTTATCGCTTTTTATCTTACGCCTTATACTGAATATTATAAAGATAAAACCAGAGACTCGTTCTTGAGTAAAGCTCTGTTAAAATCAAATCATCTTTCAGATGAAGAGTTTAACCAGTTAGAGTTAAACTTTAAAAAAACTATGATTACAGCATTTGATATTTTTGGATCCAAAGCATTTCGTAAAATCTCTAGTAAAAATCCAAGAACATTTCCTGTAAATAAATCATTATTTGAAGCTTGGTCAGTTTCTTTGAGTAAGTTAAATGAGCAACAAATTGAAACACTGAAGCATAAAAAACAGCAGTTAATACATATTTTTAGTAATTATGTAGATGACGATAAAGATTTTCTTTCTTCCATATCTCAAGCCGCAAATAAAGTTGAGTATAGATTTGCTACTATTCAGAAAATTATTCAAGAAGTGTTGTCATGATTAATTCCCTTCGTTTAGTTAACTTCAAAACTTTTGAAAATCAGTTGCTTGAATTTAAACCATTAACTCTGCTTTCTGGGATAAATAGTACAGGTAAATCATCAGTTTTACAATCACTACTGCTGCTGCGTCAATCTTACCAGCAAGAATTATTACCAGAAATTGGTTTAGCTTTAAATGGTGGATTAGTTTGTATTGGTACGGCTCAAGACGCATTTAGCGAGAGAGCTAAAGAAGACTACATAGGCTTTGAAGTGACTTGGAAAGATAATAGTAAAGGGGCATGGCATTTTACTTATGACTTAGATATTGATGGTTTAAAGAATAAAAGAGCTGACATACTAAATTTGGCCTCAAAATCAGTTGATGAGCCAGTTTATAAAAGCAGTCTGTTCAGTCGAAATTTTCATTATCTTCATGCAGAACGTATTGGTCCACGCCCATTCAATGAAATTTCGGATTATCAAGTAAAAAGACTTGGGCAAATTGGTACTAAAGGTGAATATACAGTGCATTATCTAGCAGTACATAGACGTAATAGAATTCCTAATCCAGGTGTAAGTTACCCAGAAGCTAAATCAATGGATTTAATAGACCAAGTTGAAGCTTGGATGAGAGAAGTAAGTCCTGGTACCCGCATCAAAATTAATTCAAATCCAGATATGGATTTAGTGAGCATACAATTATTTTATGGAGATGGTAATCCTTATAGGGCTACTAATGTAGGATTTGGAATTAGTTATACATTGCCTATTCTTGTAGCTGTTTTAGCTTCAAAACCAGGCACCCTTATTCTAATTGAAAATCCAGAAGCCCACCTTCACCCTAGAGGACAAGCAAAAATGGGTGAATTATTAGCGCTGGCTGCAAATTCTGGAGTCCAAGTTGTTATAGAGACTCATAGCGACCATGTTTTAAATGGAATTCGGTTAGCTGTCCATGATGGAAAAATAAATCATGAAGATGTTCAATTACATTATTTTCAGAGAAAAGAAGAACAAAGACAAGCTTTTACAGATGTAGTGTCGCCACATATTGATAGAAACGGTAGAATCGACAAATGGCCTGACGGTTTTTTCGATCAATGGGAAAAAAATTTAATAACCTTACTAAAACCAAGGAATGCATAAAACATGGACTTGGAGATGGTTTTGAATGAGTTGTCTTTGCGAGTTCCTGCTGAGAATGCCCAAATAGCACAGCAAAGGATGTCGAAACTTATAGCAACAGCACGAGAAGCAGCAGAACTCGGTGTAAAACCGATAATTCGTACTCATGACGATTTTTATGCTAGTGTACTTGCTAATAATTATTCTTTATCTGATTGGTGGGCAGACCCTAATACGGATAGAGACGAATTACGATTTCTTCTTACAGCAGCCAAAACTCCTTTTTTACAAGATATTCAGAATTCTGAAATAGAAGAAAAAAATATACTCTCTGATTTTTGTTATGAAGGGGTAAACTGTCAAGGTTTAGGGATTGCTTATTTATTAGAGTCGCTTGCTTTAAGCATTACATCAGAGCTTCGGTGGGAGTGTAGCAATATTACTCTAGAAGTTACTTGCCTTGAAGATGATGACTTGAATACTGATACAGTAACAATTTTTCATGCTAGCTGTAAGGGTCATGTACAAGGGCACATCTCTTGGATACAGGAACGTCTCAAAACCTTTGTGCAAGATGGATTGGAGCTTTGGAACCGTAAGGAAGAATTATTTCCTTCTTTAACTTTTTGTCAGAGTATAAGTCAGCAATTGCAAAGTCTTAATACAGGCAATCCTTTACTAAGGCAGGTTGTAAACAGATTGTTTGCACTAGAGAAATCGTGCAAAAGTTGGACAGAAGGCGCCTTTGATTTTGATACACTTCCTTGTAAAGCATCTCCAGAAAGTGAGTCCAGATTAAGACGGTTTCAATCACAGCTAACCTTTAAATGCCCTGATGGCGTAAATCGAAACTTCAGCTTACATGTGCGAATGACACCAGGAGCTTGGCGCCTTTATTTTTCTACAGAATTAGGACCTGGGAAGCTGATAATAGGTTACATCGGTCTCAAAATTCAATAATCTTAGTTCCTAGAGCGTCGGTTTAGTAGAAGTGGTTGACACAAAAGTCTAACTATGAGTGTTGCTTTAATCGAGTATTTAGGTGCCTTGATATTGATGCGAAGGCTAAATAATTTAACCGAAAAATAAGCGTTTTGCCCCAACTCATAAATTTACGCTTCCGTTAATATATTACTAGATCAATGCTTTAGAACTCTAGGTAAGTAAGTAAGAATTATTTGTTACACAATATTGCTGTAAGTTTAAATGTTGCAAAGCGACATTTAAAGCTAAATAATTGGAGTGATGGGTAATATTGACTTGCGTAACATTATTTAATTTTATTTGCTATGAAGGTAAATATTTTTACCTTGATGTATCTTGAAAATACTGTGTATTATAAAATAGCTTCATTTACTACTTTATATAACTACCCACACGCTATAATTTAAACAAAGAATTTAATAAATAAGAACCAACTATGTGTCAAGTTGTATATAAATCTCACACATAATAGCTACGTCTCTGAGAGAACAACTTACGTGCGGAGTTTTTTATGATACATTCTTTATTATTAAGAAATTTCAAACTTTTTGAAAAGCAGCTTTTAAAGTTTCGTCCACTGACTATAATGTCAGGATTTAATAATACAGGTAAATCATCGGCATTACAATCATTGTTACTGTTAAGACAATCGTATCTGCAAGGAGTTTTAAACGAAAGTTTGGCATTGAATGGTGATTTAGTATATTTAGAAACACTGCAAGATGTATTTTTTGAAGAAGCAAAAGATAAATTTATTGAATTTGAACTTTTTACTAATAATCAAGAGAAAAGCTGGCAATGGCGTTTTGCATATGAGTTAGAAGCTAATATTTTAAAAACTAAAACGGCGCCTGTAACTTTAGAAATAAGCAACTTTTGTCTCTTCGGTAGCTCTTTTCACTATCTCCAAGCAGAAAGGATAGGTTACTGCAATCTTTCTGTTCATGATTCTGTAGCATCACAAGATTTTAAAATTGGAATAAAGGGTGAGTACACAGCACATTTTTTAAATGCTTTTGGCAACTGGAATATTAATACAGTTAGTTATCAAAAAGATGATTTACAAGAAGTTAATGATACTGATAAATATTCTCAGCAAAACATTCAGAATAAATTGTGTCATCCGCAGGCAAGCTCACTTTGTTTAAAAGACCAAGTGGAAGCATGGGTAAATGAAATAAGTTCAGGAGCGCAGATTTTTAGTACTTCAAAAGAAAATATTGATTCAATCAACCTAAAATATTCTTATAGAAATAAAAATCATATTAGTAAAAAATATAATGCTAATAACGTAGGATTTGGGATTTCTTCTACTTTGCCAATTGTTGTTGCGCTACTTGCATCTCCTCCGGGTTCTTTAATTATTATTGAACATCCAGAGGGACATTTACATCCTAGTGGTCAAACTAAAATGGGTAAGTTAATAGCACTTGCAGCAAGCAGTGGAATTCAAGTAATTATTGAAACTCATAGTGACCATATTTTAAATGGTATCCGCGTATCAGTTCATGGAGGTTTAATTAAACCAGATGATGTTCAATTCAACCACTTTCAACGTCGTGAAAAACAAGAGCAAGTTGTAACAGAAGTAATATCACCACGAATTGATAGAAATGGTAGAATTGACCGATGGCCTGACGGTTTTTTTGATGAGATTGAAAATAGCTTAATAATTTTGTTAGCACCAGCAAAACATTAAAAATTGCAAACGCATTTGATATAACAGCTAGAATTGGTATAAGAGATAAGAACAAAAAACAATTATGACTACAGCAGTCAAACCCATTACCTTAGACGAATTCCTCCAATTACCCGAAACTGAACCTGCTTCTGAATATATTAATGGAGAAATTAATCAAAAACCAATGCCACAAGGAGAACACAGCCGACTTCAAGGTAAACTTGTTTCTACTATTAACGAAGTTGCAGAACCTCAAAAAATTGCTTTAGCATTACCTGAACTACGCTGTACATTTGGCGGTGCCACCGTAGTTCCCGATGTTGCTATATTTCGATGGGAACGCATACCCCGTACTGAGTCAGGGAGAATTGCCAACCGCTTTGAAAGCCATCCTGACTGGGCAATAGAAATTCTCTCACCAGAGCAAAGCCAAACTAAAGTTCTCCGTAACCTGCTACATTGCAGTAAAAATGGTACAGAATTAGGGTGGTTAATTCTTCCAGATGAAGACGGCATTTTGGTTGTACATCCTAACCAACGTGTTGAACTTCTAGAAGGAACAGATATACTTCCCATCCTCAGTAATATTGACCTATCTCTAACCGTTGAGCAAATTTTTAGCTGGCTAAATATTTAAAATGCAATTAGGTTTTAAGAATTTTCTTGTGGAATGGGCGTCCTCGCCCGTCCTGAACGAGTGGGCGGGCAAGGATGCCTACTCCACAAGATTATTAATTTAATTTTTGGAAATTCCCAATTCAAATAAATTTTATTCCTTCAGCTATAAAACTCACTTCCTCACCACACCTATCTTAAAAGTGAGAAGTAGTTAGGTTTTTCTCATGCTGCATCGCTTTACAGAACAAGGCTTAGTTTGCATTACTCAACCTCATCATGCTTGGCTTGCGGGAGAACTAGCGCGCGCTTGGGGTAACGAACAATTTGGTAACTTTGCTCCTTTCGATGAAGTTTGTCTAGGCGCCTCTTTACATGATATTGGTTGGGTTAAATGGGAGCAAAAGCCAACGCTAAACCCTGAAACTGGCTATCCCCACAAATTTACACAGTTGCCAACACAAGTACATATAGATATATGGTTGAGTGCGAAACAGCTTGCGCTGACCTTTGGGAGATACGCAGCATTACTCGTCTCGTTGCATGGTACAGGGTTGTATGAAAGGTTTACTAGCTGGCGAAACTCGACCGATGCTATTCCGATAGTACAAAGTTTTCTTAATCAAGAGTCAGCATTTCAAGAGCAAGTTATCAATATTCTTAATCAAGATGAATATTTTGCACCATATACGGCACCGTCAATTATCAAACGTAACCAACAACTTGTAGCAACCTGGGATAGTCTCTCAATAATTTTATGCCAAGGATTTACTGATAAAAAGCAAGTAGCAAAAATTACAACAATTAACGGAGAAACTACACTCGAATTAACCTTGCTAGAAAAAGAAGGCAATTGTAATCATATAGCAGTATCTCCTTGGCCATTTCAGCAAAGCGAAGTCAAACTCGTTTATGAAGGAAGACTTTTACCCCACACCTTTGACGACGAGGCAGCTATGCAAGATTATCTAAACAGTAATTGCTGGATAAGTTTAAGCACTGTATTGAAATCACGTTAAGTTTTGATACTCATATTACAAACAAAACTCTCTGTGTCCTCTGTGATGGGCGTGGTAAAAAACGGTAATATAAGTGATATGAGTTGTTTCAGACATCGCCATGAAAATTACTGTCAGAGATAGCACTGTCCTTAAAACTGTAGAACCTCATATATTAGAAGCGCACTTACGAACTGCTGGTTGGCGAGAAACTGCTCGAATTCTAGATGGCGCCGCTAGTGTATGGAGATTAAAAAAAGATGGATTTGATGAATTTGAAATATTACTACCTTTAAAGCCAGATTGGGTTGATTATGCCCCGCGCATTAGCGATGCTTTGAAAACTTTGGAAGAAGTAGAAAAACGTTCGCAAATAGAAATACTAGGGGAATTAATTACTAACGCTAATAATATTAAAATTCAGGGATTAGTTACGCATGTTGAAAAATATAATAATAGAATGAGTGGTCAAATAACATTATTCGGTATTATTTTTGACAAACTGCGAAAGATTAATGTTTCGCTTGCAGATGATGAATATATTTTAGCAATTATAGCTTATCAAGAACGTATACCAGTTTTATGTATTGGTGATTTGACGAAAGTAGATAATATTTTTACTTTAAATAACTTACAAAAATTTGAACTGGACAATATTTGAAAATTTTTCAACACTGGTGTAGAGACGCGAGGAACATCGCGTCTCTACGTGGATATAATTTTTTACAATCCATATAATATTGTTATATATTTCAATCACACAAAGTTCTGTCTCCATGACTTGGTGGTTGAGAAACTACTATAAATTCAAGATTTTGCTGCGACTCATTAAATACCTGATGCGGTTGACCAGGTGAAATTTCTATTCCTTCATGCGCGCGTAACACTTGGCGCCAACCATCTATTTCTATTGTAGCTTCACCTGATAAAATAAAGAAAAATTGTCGAGAGTGTTTATGATAGTGTCGTACTTCTGATGTATTTGGTGGCATTTCTTCTTGAATAATGCTTAGTTCAAGTTGTTTCACAAGATGCCAACCCTGGCAATTCTTACCCCAAAAGTAATGCTCGGCAGTATGTTTATTAATTTTTTTTGTCATGGCAGTATTTGAAGTTTGACTTTACCTGTAGAGAGCATAGTATAACCACCGCTAACTGCAAAGAATGATAATGCAAATGATATTAATGAGATGGGAGTAATGAAAATTGTGCCGCTTGCAATAGCGTAAGTGGCGCCACCAGCAATGAACAACCATCCATATTTACGATATTGTTGCGCGTAAGTTAAAGTCCATACTCCGCATATAGTCAGAATAATTACGGGTAAGCTTTGAATTAAGTGCCCAGATAAAATGACACTGCCTGCTAATACTTTAATACCGATAAGCATAAGTGCTAGTCCTGCAATTCTAATTATAAGTCTCATATTTGTATATGTTGTTACTGTGGATTAACAATGAAACTTATGTCTGGTTTTGTGGAATTATGCAGTTACTCTTTCTTTGCGTACTTTGCGTCCTTTGCGGTTTAATATATTTTTATGAATAATTAAAAATGTTGATGTTGGGTTGCGCTGCATTCCACCCAACCTACAAAATTTTAATACTCTTGTGGGGTGGGCATCCTTGCCCGCCCTTCATCTAAAATATTTGTAGTATGTCACGCTCTTTACATATAATGCCAAACCCTTACTACGTCGGTGGTCCCGTTCCTCTAGAATACTTTTTTGGACGCGCGTCAGAAATTACAACAGCTTTCGACCAAATATCCAAACGCGCGCATTTAGCTATATATGGTAGTCCCGGTATGGGAAAATCCTCTTTACTGAGATACCTAGCAGCGCCTGAAATTTGGCGTCTTCGAGGAAAGGACATTTCAAAAGTATTTATTGTTTCACTTAGCTGTGCTGGTATTAGTCCTTTTACTGCTTCAGGGTTTTGGCGTGAAATACTCAGCCGTTTATATGATGATGCGGATGAAGCTTTACAAGCTGATATTCAACAGATATTGGACGAAGAAACTGTAGAAAAAGGTGATTTACGTCGTATTCTTAGAAAAATTGGGCAACAAAATAAATTTCTGCTGCTGCTACTTGATGACTATGATGTGGCGCTACGTACTAATGAGCAGTACACTGAAGTTGAAATGCTAACGTTTTTGAGCGAGTTTCGCGACTTAGCGGTTCACAGCAACGAAGGTAGATACCTCTCTACAGTTGTTACTACTTTCCGGCGCCTAAATGAACTAGGTCCAACCATCACACCCGGTGGTTCCCCGTGGTACAATCACTACCTATTTCGACTACTGCGACCGTTAACGACCGATGAAGTTAGTACCCAGCTTTTTGTTCAAATACCAGCTTTATTTAGACTAGGTGTTTTAAAGATTATCAATGGACACCCAGCTTTACTACAAAATGCTGGTTATTTACTATATGAAACACTTGAAGCTAAACAACCTCTTAATATTGATGTATTTACACGAGATTTTGAAAGTGCTACCGAACAGTATTTTCGAGATACGTGGAGATTTTCGACTGAAGAAGAGCAAATTTTGCTAATGTTAATCGCACTTTCTAATTTGCAAGGTCGCTTGAATAGAAATACTCGTTATGGGTTGGGTGATATTGATTTAGTTTTTAGTCAGCGCAGTCGAGAACTTGTTGACTTGGAGGAACGAGGTGTTATTTTACACGCAACTAGTGAAGGTAAAACTGTTTATAGTTTCGCTTCATCGATGATGGAGTGGTGGGTAATTCAAGAAATTCAAAATAGTAATGAAGAGAAGCTTTTAGCGCGCGAGAGAGTTTTCCATAATTTGATGAGTCGTGAACAAGCAGGAAAAGTACAACAAGCTATTCGCTGGCTATGGCAAAATCGTGATGTTGTTCAAACTACTGTTTTCGCTATTATTCGTCAATTTTTTGGCGCCCCCGCTTAATAACATCTTCGGTTAAAATAGAAGTGGGGAGGTATGAATAATGGTGTTCTCTGCGACTAAGTACTCGGATAAATGGGAAGAAAATCCTTACATTATTGGGCGCCCAATTTATGAACCGGAATTATTTTTTGGACGGGAAGAACTATTTCAGTTTATCAAGGATAATTTAAATCAAAGGGTACAGGTTATTTTACTGCATGGTCAGCGGCGAATTGGCAAGACTTCTGTTTTATCTCAGATACCTAATTTTGTATGTTTAGAAAACTTTGCTTTCGTACTTTTATCGTTAGAAGGTAAAAGTCGAAAGTTGTTATATGAAGTTTTATACGAATTGAGTCAGGATATTTTTGAGTATTTAGATTTACCACGTGATTCTGTAAAAGTACCGACTCAGGCGGCGTTTAAAGAAGATAACTTAATATTTTTTGATGAGTTTTTGCCTCAAGTATATCAGGCACTAGGTAATAAAAACTTAGTACTTTTACTTGATGAGTTTGATGTTTTGGGTGACTCAAACTCAGATTCCGCGATTACTCATTTTTTCCCTTTTTTGTTGTCGATGATTTTTCGACAACAGCAGCTTTATATTATACCTGTAGTGGGACGGCGCCTTTCGGATATGCCAAACCTACTGACTTTGTTTCGACAGGCGCCAACCCAGGAAATAGCTTTACTAGATAAAATTAGTGCAGAACGGTTAATTCGTAAACCTGCTCTTAATGTATTAATTTACGATTCTGACGCTATTGATGCTATCTTAGAATTATCCGCAGGACATCCTTATTTTACTCAGGTGCTATGCTTTGCGCTGTTTAGCCATGCGAGAGAAAAACAGCAACCCAATATTACGCGCACCGATGTATATAACATTATTAATCAGGCAATCGAAATTGGCGAAGCCGGATTAACATGGTTTAGAGATGGACTACCAATACCAGAACGAGTTATTTTCTCTACGGTTGCAGCAATTCAGCAAGAAAAACTTTCTAGCTCATCAAATCAAATACATACATCAACTGTAACTCAAGGCGAACCTTTAGCGTTACTACAAAAGCATGGAGTTATAGCTACTGAAATATTACACAAAGCTGAAACCCTTTTACTTGAATGGAATTTCTTAAAAATTTGTGATGACGCACGAATGCTGCAAGCTATTAGCTATCAAGTAACCGTCGAGTTAGTTCGTCGCTGGTTAATTAAACGCTCCCCACTACGTCAAGAAATATGGCAACTTGAAAAAATCGACGAAAAAACAACTAGTACTATTTACGAACAAGCTACTAAAGAACGGCTGAGTGGAAATGTATCAGCAGCGTTGGAATTATATCAGAAAGTTTTAACGATAAATTCCAATTACTTTCATGCGCTGTTTAACTTAGCTGAGTTATATTTTGATATTGGAGATTATTCTCAATCTTTAGAACTTTATGCTAGAGCGCAGACAATTGACCCAATTCGTTATCGAGAAGGATTTGAGCGCGCGCGGCAAAGCTATATAAATCAACAAAGAGATAAGAATGTATACCGTGGTACGAATAATTTTCTTATTGACATAGATAGATTTTCTCAAGCTTTTAATCCGAGCAAACCCTTACTCTTATCAAACGCTTTAGATAAAAAATACTACATTGATTTTTCACCAGTACGAGGCGGCAAAATCGTAGAATCTTTAGGACGCACGATTACACGAATATCTCCAGAGGCGCCGACGTGTCAATTATTTACAGGTCACATTGGTTCAGGGAAGTCAACAGAGTTGTTGCGTCTCAAAGCTGAGTTGGAGCAGCAAAACTTTTACGTAGTATATTTTGAATCTACCCATGTCCTTGATATGGTCGATGTTGATTTAATAGATATCTTGCTTGCCATCGTCGAACAAGTTAGCGAAAGTCTTAAAGCTATCAATGTTCGTTTTGAATCTACCTACTTTACCAAGCTACTTGGAGAAATTAATAGTTTTTTAAAAACACCTCTCGACTTAAAGCTAGAAAGCGAGTTCTCAGTTGGTGCTGCTAAAGTTACCGCTAAAACTAAACAAAACCAGAACCAAAGACACCAACTACGTGATTACCTCGAACCACGCACTGATATTATCCTGCAATCAATCAATCAAGAACTTGGAAACGTTAATAAAGAGTTGGCGGCTAGAGGTAAAAAAGGACTTGTCGTCATTATCGATAATCTTGACCGTGTAGATATTCGCCCCCTACCTTCAGGACGTTCCCTCCCTGAACACATATTTATCGACCACAGCGAGGAATTACGAAGTATAAATTGTCATATTATATACACAATACCAATGTCTTTGGTTTTATCGAATGATAATGCTCTACTACAGAACCGTTTGGGAGGAGGTATGGCGCCGAGGGTGTTGTCTGTAATACCAGTACGGCGAAGAAATGGGGAAATAAACAGTGCAGGACTAGCTATGATGCGACAAATGGTATTGGCACGAGCTTTTCCAGATGTGAGTTCAGATATTCCGCAAGCAGAGAAATTAAAGTTGATCAAACAAGTGTTTGACTCACAAGAAACACTCGATAGGTTGTGTTTGATGAGTGGGGGTCATATTAAAGATTTACTTGGACTGATATTTGAATGCTTACGCGAGCAAGACCCACCATTTGAGCGCGACACAGTAGAAGCGATTATTCGACGATACCGCGATTTTCGCGCAAATCCTATTGACTCCCACGAATGGGATTTGATATTTGAAGTTTTAGAAGCGCAGCATATCAAAGATGATATTAAGTACCATACGTTATTAAATAGTTTATTCATCTTCGAGTACCGTGATGCTCATGGTTCCTGGTTTGTTATTAACCCTCTGTTGGCAGAAACGAAGCAATTTCAATCATGGCTAGAGAATAGAGCCTCATCAACAAAGTAGTTTATGACAAGTTTTAATCTTTCTAAGGGCTGATTATTCCCTCCCATAGACTTATTTAAACTCGTTTCAACTTCACTTCTACAGTTAGAGGTAAATGTTGTGACGATTTGTTAACTTTTTAATAGAGCTAATGACTAATTTTTGTGTGTTTAACTTAATGTTAAATGCATGTTCTAAAATGTTTTATAAATATTTTCATCAATGTGTTTACATTGGACAATAAAAATAGTCATAAGCAGCATTTTTTTGACTGACTTAGGTGTTTAGTAATCGTTAATTTTTTTAACTGTATTAACTTGATAGGAGAAATAACAATGAATATTGAATCTAGAAAATTACGTAATTCCGTAAAATTTTTAGGTGCTATATTTGGTGGAATGCTAATAGGCTTACCAGCAATTTCAGTAGCACAAACACAACAGGTGCCTATTAACCGTGCAGGTTCAAAAATAAATCCTTGTCCAAGCATTTTTTACGAAGAACCTCACAACAGCCAAGTAATGGTTCCACAAGGATGTCCTGCAAATGCGTTTACAACCCAGATGAACGCTGCTGGTGGTATGTCTAACTCCGCAGTGGCGCCAACTCCTGAGCAAACACGCTTAGGTGTAGGTGGTGAAGCACCTGGTGACAATTCGTATAATACCCAGCAAAACGATAACACCACAAATCAATCAAATCAGCAAAACACACAAACCAATTTAGGTGGTCGATATCAGAATGCTGTTGCAGCAGTAACCCCTAACGATGGTCGCATAACTGTTCGTCTAGTTAATAAAACAAATGCACCAATTACTTTCCAAGCAGTTGGAGATACACAAGTACGTACCTTAGCTGGACGTTCAGAAATTGCATTACAAGGTCTACGAGTTCCTACAACAGTTACTTTCTATCGTCAAGACCGTGGGTTATTAATGGTAACACCAAGAAGTTCTGAGTCTGGAGTATTGGAAGTCAGTATGCAGGAAACTACCGATTTTGCAATGGACAGAACTGCACTAAGGGTTGAAAATAATGGTTCTGTTTACCTAAATTAGTAAAAAGTAGAAAGTGCTGAGTGCTAAGTAAAGTTAGGAGTTAGGAGTTAGAAGTTATGACTCAAAACTCAGCACTCAGCACTCAGCACTCATTACTATTTTTTGAGTATTCGCGTTAGCCTATCAACTAAATAAATCTCTTTTTTGCTGTCTTCGAGGGTACGTGATAAGACTATCGCGCGTTCATAGAAATTACGTGCGGTTTGATATTTGCCTTGCTGTTCATAAAATTGAGCATACGACTCGAAGGTTCTCAGTTCCTCTCCCAAGTTTTGCTGTTCTTTGGCTAGTTCTAAACGTTCCGCTAGCAAGTCAAACGCGCGCTCGTTACGTCCAACTGAGGTATGCGCTGTAACTAGCCCATCAATAGCACGATATTCGTTTACACGGTCTCTTGTCATTTTCGCTAATCGTAAAGCATAGCCAAACGTACCAATGGTGTTTTGGTAATCTCCAGTGGCTAGGTATGCTTCACCCAAATTATTATATGTGTTCGCTTCCGCAATCGGGTTTCCGATTTGGCGACGGTATGTTAAAGCGTTTTCATAAAGTTTTATCGCTTTGTTATAATCACTAAGCCGCGCGGTTGCTAAACCCAAGTTACTTAAAGATAATCCTTGAGCTTCAATATCTTTAATATTATTAGCTATACTAACTGCTTCTGTGAATGCTTCAAATGCTGGCGACGTTTCTCCTTGTTGTAATAGTAAGCTACCAACATTATTTAAACCAAAAACTTGACCCCGAAGGTCTTTGGTATCACGTGCAACAGCTAAACGGCGCCGAGCTGCATCTTCTGCTTCTTTAAAGCGTCCAAGCTGAATATAAGCTTGACTAAGTAAATCAAAAGTTAAACCCTCTGCCTTCAAATCATTTTTGGCATGGTAAAGTTCTAGTGCTTGGAGTAATGAGTCTACCGCTTTAGCTGGCGCTTTCTGTTGTAGGTGTTTCTTAGCTATACTCAGCAACTCATCAGAGTCGTCACGCATTTCAGGCATTACCCGTATTTGCCTGGGATAATGAAGTTGTTGCGTGATATCAGCCGCGTTTGCCGCAACTGGCGCCAACAAAGTAGTTAAAAAAAGTATGTATATATAGTGCTTTATATCCATTCTTCGCCCGTTTGATCGCAATACCTGTGTTTGACGTTTCATAAAAACGAACCGTAGTCGAGTTTAAGTAGCAGACTTTACACACTATTTTATTGCCAACAAATTAAACATGTAATATAGCAATATTACTTAGAAGCAGGTGGAAGAAGATTTTCGCCTAAATATATAGCTCGTATATCAGTTGGTAATTTATCCTCTAGCATACGATAGCCTTCTTGAAGAAAATTTGTTACTTCGTGAGGCGCAATACCCTCACCTTCTGCTTGAAGGTAAGCAGCAATGCGGGTTTCGCTCCAGTGGAATGTTTGTGCCATCAGCACCATTAAGCGCAACACAGGAGGTAACTGTTCCAAAGCTTGTTCTACATAACACCATAGTGGTGGTGATGTCGCTTTGAGTGAATAGTGAATTGCTTCTGTAGGCGGTAACTCAATTTCATTGATACAATAAGCCGTCATATTAATCAGCCAATTTTGCAAGGTAAGGTTCTCGTTACTTGGCTGGTTTAAGTCGAGACCACCTAATTCGTGATACACGTGTTTCCATGTCAGCGCAAATAAATAATCTGCTTGTACTGGCGAGCGCGCGGAATGACGAATCAAGGTGTAGACTATAGGACTATAGCGGCAAAACATCGCCGTAAAAAACTTACCAGCTTCGGGATGCTGCTGGAATAAAGTCAAAAGTTCACGGTCGCTATGATGAAACAGCGATTTTACAAGCGGGTGGTTAGCTTCGGGGAAGTGTGGTATTTGCACAATCTTTAAGAATTAATAATGGTTGGTAAAATATCACAGTATAAGGGTGTTAAGTATAGTTATCTGCCTATTTTGGGGAAGGATGATGTTTGAGTCAACCGCGCTTAACTTGCTTGTAATTGATACACTGGAAACACAGACTTATAATTTAAGTCCTAATTCCTAAAATATAATCATTGCTCCCTTATATATAACTAGATGTTTCCATGTTCATAGCAGTTAGTTTGCCTCTCCTTCATCCCGTGACCCTAGCGTCGTTCCTACCTTTTCTACCCTTGGATGGTATTTTTTCTACCCAAGGTATCATGGTTATGTTACTGGCTGCTTACGCCGGCGCCATGTGGATGTTTTTAACTAGTGCGCCAAAAGTATACACGGTAATGGTGTCAGATTTAGAAATTGCCCGACAATTGTATGAAGGATTACTCGATTTACCTGCCGCCGAAGTACCTCTGCACTATTATTACAATTACGAACAAACTATTGGCGCCGCAGGAATTGACCCCTTATACATGTCTACTACTCCTAGCTATTCGGGAAGTCGTATGAGCAACGCTAGCGAGGGACTTTGGTATCAACTCAAGAAAAATACTCAACTACATGTTATTACTGGTGCCAGTCTCGGCGCCAAAAATCAACAGCGTCACGTTTGTTTCGACAACGATGCACTAGAGCTTATTTTAATGCGTGTTGAAGTGCGCGGCTTGAAGTTCAAAATTCGCAGTCGTAAGCCCATAAACTTTTTGGTTAAAGATTACGATGGTCGTGTTATCGAAATGGCAGAAGTTGCAAATTAATAATTAGTATAAAGTGCTGAGTGCTGAGTGCTGAGTTGGAAAAAGAATTATCACTCAGCACTCAGCACTCATAACTCAATTACTGAACATCACTAATCAACCATTGATTTGTAGCTGCGTCCCATTGCAAAGTAAAACGTACTGAAGTTGTGAATAGTTTACCGTTTCTAAGCACGTAATTCAACTGCGCGTCTACTGTGGCAGAAGAATTATTTTGTTCTAATAAGTTAATTTGATTTACTTCGACTTGATCAACTTTTCCATCCCACCAACCAGTGTATGAATCAAAACCGTTGGGGTGAAGTTTACGGTTACTTCGTAAAGTTGGAGTTAGTTGATTCCAAGTTTTTTGTAAGTTTTTATTATTAATGCCGTTGTAGTAATTTTGTATAAACTGTGTAGGTGATGATTTCGCTTGCGGTGAATTTGGTGGTGATTGTGTTGGTTTTTGTGTAGGAACAACTACATCGGGTTTTTTATCTGGAGTTTGTTGAGTTTGGGTTGGAGAAGATGAGGGGTAAGGTTCTTTTGTATTAATTTGTTCTGGTGTATCGGTTGGTAATTCTGAGTATATAGGAGTTGGGACTACTTCTGGTTCGCGCGTTCGAGTTGGTTTAGGAGTAATTCTATTTCTCGGTTTTGATCTTACTACAGGTGGTTCGGAGTCTTCTTGTGTGGGAGAAGGTGTTGGTGTCCGCGCGTTCGATGTTGCAATTGGTGTAGGTTCAGTATTGTCTGCGACTTGTTGACCCTGACGATTTAGCATTGAAGCTAGAACAATAGCACCACTAAGTAAGCCAGCACCAACTAAGGCGCCTACTATAATTCCCTGTGTGTTGCTTCGCGGTATTTGAGGTGCATTGTTTTGATTGATGGGTGGGGTATTTGGTGGATTACTTGGTTGTTGATATGGCTGTTGATGGGCAGGACTGATGGGAATAGTATTTTGCTGTGGTTGATTGTAAACAGGGGGTTGAGAATAAGGTACTGTTGGTATAGAAGCCGAATTGCCTGACAAAGCTAAAAGCATTTCTCTGGAACTGTTGAAGCGGTGCTGAGGTACAAACTGTATTGCTTTATCTAACACCATTGCAAAACCTGGAGTTAAAGAACCAGCAAACTGGCGCCATAAAATTACACCAGTTGAAGGGTCGTTTGGTATTTCCTGGGGTAATTTACCCGTGAGTAAATAAATTGCCGTCATTCCCAGACTATAAATATCACTAGCAAACATCGGTCTACCTACCGACTGTTCACTAGGCATAAACCCTGGTGTTCCAATGACTATTGACCTTGTAGAATTTCCAGAAGGTGTGACTACTGTACCAATCGTCTCCTTCACGGCGCCAAAATCTATTAGTATTGGCTTACCATCAAAGTGACGAATTATAATGTTGTCAGGTTTAATATCACGGTGAACAATACCTTTACTGTGAACGTAATCAAGAACTGGTAAAAGGCTGACTAAAAGATTCAGGACGGCATTTTCACTCATCACACCTGAAGATTGAACTTTAGCGCTGAGAGTTTGCCCTTCGATATATTCTTGAACTAGGTAAAACTGCCCATTCTCTGAAAAATAAGCGTACAAACGGGGAATTTGATTACTATTGTCACCAAGTTCCTCTAAAATAGCCGCTTCGCGCTGAAACCGTTCCTTAACAAGTTGGTAAATTTCAGGATTATTATTGATAGGTCTTAGCTGTTTGATGACACAGCGACGTTGGGATGGCATTTGAGTATCTTCAGCAAGGAAGGTTTCTCCAAACCCACCACTTCCTAAAGTCTGTATCACGCGATAGCGGTTATTGAGAAGCATTGCAGTAACGAGCGTTCATGACATAGGTGTTGCCCTCATATTTTACTGTTAATTAAAAATCTTTACTGTACAGCACATGCTTGCTTAACCTAGCAAAGTATAAATTCTAATTATTAAGAGCAGTAACTGGTGTAGCTACGCTTGAATTATTTGATTTTTGGTAGGTTTTGGCTCTAGTAGCGATTGTTCAGCAGCATTAGTGTGTATGTAAATTAGGATTATAATAAAATTTAGCCGTAGATAATTTTCCGTCTGTTTGTAGATGCTTCTAAGAGACGCGAAATTTACCTGCGGTACACTCCGCTCTGCGCGTCTCTACATACCCGAAATCACGGAAACAATCGTTAACCGAGCAGTATTGCTACATATCTTGTAATTGATATTGTAGTATCAGTAATTTAAATACTCAAACATGCCTAGAAATAAAGAACCCGATTTATGATTTATCTAAAATACTGTAAATTATTTTCTGTTTGATATTTCTGAATATACGTAGCGTTACTCATTTCTAAATCTGATAGCAGCTTTAAAGAGTCAAATTCTTCAGGTGAATACTTAGGACGATACCAAGATTGTTTATCAAAATAGCTTTGTAATCCCGGAGTACTAAAACGGCGCCCAAGACGTGCAAAAATGGAGTTACGCATAATATCCAATTCAAAAGCGCTTTTACCAATCAAATCAGTATTGTTTACTGGTCGCTGTGATAGCCAAACATAATCACTAACTGTAACTGTAGGATTACTAGTTGTTGTTGGACTAGGTGTGGCGCCAACTGAAAACTGTTTAAAGTAAAATTTGTCAGCTAGTGCAGAAGCGTCTTTACTCGCAAACGTACAGTATGCGTTTTGATTTTGTGTGCCGAAACTTCGTAACAAATCTACACACTCTGTACGTGTGCTAAATTTTCCACCATATACTGCGTATAATTCTTTGCCAGAAAGATTCGGATAATCTGGTATCCAAAACACCCCAGCTCGTTGATATCCAGCAGCTTTTAATTTGTCTACTTGTTTATTTGCTGTTGCAAGTTTTACGTAAGCTGAATCTATAAGAAAATAAGAAGAGTTAGGAAGATTTGAAGTTGGCTTATTACTAGTGTCAGGTAATACGTTTGATGATGGTTTGGGTGTAGCAAGTGATTGCTGTTCTTTTTGGTTATTTTGGTTATTTTGATCTATAGCTTCTACAGAACTATTGGGTGTTACAGGTATCTCTTTATCTGTAACTTTTTGTGAAGGAAATTTTGTGATTGCGAATATAATGCCACCGCCGATTATCCCTGCTGCAATGAGACTACCAATAAAACCTTTCCGATTTTCATTTATAGCAGGTAATGTTGCCGTTTGATTTACAGGAACTTGTACTGTTTTACGTACTGTTTCTTGTACAGGAGATATTGTTTGTGCAGTACTTTGTAAATCGTAGAGCATATCCGATGCACTGGAGTAGCGCTCGCGCGGATGATATCTAGTTGCTTTATCTAAAATCTGCCTTAACATAGGACTAATATAAGGAGCGAAATTATGCCAAACAATTTCCCCTGTTTGGACATCGGTTTCTAACTCGTGCGGTTGTTTGCCTGTTAGTAGATAAATCGCTGTTACACCTAAGCTATATAAATCACTTCCATACATAGGTCTACCAGCAGCTTGTTCAGATGGCATGTACCCAGGTGTACCAATAATAATCGAACTAGTAGGTGTACCTTGCGAGTTTAATATTGTCCCCATCGATTCGCGCACGGCGCCAAAATCAATCAAAACAGGTTTGTCGTCTTGGTGCCGTAAAATAATATTATCGGGTTTAATATCACGGTGGACTATACGTTTGCTATGAACGTAAGATAATACAGGTAACAAATTTACCAATAGTTCACGAACTTGATTCTCGTTCCATAATCCTTGATGTAAAAGCTTACGCGTTAGAGTTTCACCTTCTATCCACTCTTGAACTAAGTAAAATTGCCCATTTGCTTGAAAATAAGCGTATAAACTGGGAATTTGATTACTGGCGCCGCCTAAATCTTCTAATGTTGCAGCTTCGCGTTGAAAGCGTTCTTGTACTAACTGATAAATTTGAGGATTATTGTGAATCGGTTTGAGCTGCTTAACTACACAACGACGAAGTGATGGCATTTGGGTGTCTTCCGCTAGAAAGGTTTCACCAAATCCACCACTTCCCAAAGTTTGTATTACACGGTAGCGATAGTTAAGGAGCATTCGTATTACATATTTTTTTTATACTAGCAATGAATCGCACCTTTTCACGGTATCTTAAAAACCTCTCCCCCAACCCCGGAACGCACAAATTTTATCCTGGTTTTACAACTAGAACAGAACAGGGTGCATCTTCAACTACTTGACTGCTAACAGAACCTTGGACAATTCGTGTCATCCCTGTTAACCCACGACTACCTATTATGATCAAATCGGCTTTATAAATATTGGCAAGACGAATAATTTCTTCTGCGGGGTCTCCGGCAACTAGTTCAATGTCGCTATCAACTGTTAATTCGCTTTGGTATGATTGGAGCTGTTTTTCAACTTGTTGATATAATGTCGGCGATGGTTCCGGCTGTGGACGGTCACTAGGAATCTCTAAGAGTGAATTTGATGTTGGAAACACATGGCAAAAAATAACTTTGCTATCGCTTGGAAGTGCCAAACGATGTAATGTTTCAATTACTCGGTCTGCTCGAACCGAATCATCCAAAGCTACTAAAATTTTTTTAAGCACCGCTGTCAACCTCCGAGGAGCGCTTCCAAGCTAAAAGTACTAGGCAAGTACTAGGCATAGGCTAATTTTAGGTTTAACAAACAATAACATTCGCGTTAGCTAGAGTTTGGCAAGCCCTAAACTTTTAGTTTGCAGCCACAACGGCAGTTTTAATAGAAGTAAGCAGGAAAAATTAACAATTGATTCATTGAGCTGGGAAACAGACGCAACGGTAAGGAAGCGTCTTTACTTTTTGCTCGGTAATATTTGAATCAGATTGATTATAAATCAGATTCTTTTTGTACTCGGCGCCGTACTGAGTCAGCGTGAGAAGGTAAACCTTCGGCAGTTGCGAGAGAGTCGATGGCGCCAGCAACTTTTGCGAGTGCAGTTTGCGAGTACTGAATAATACTTGAGTGTTTGAGAAAAGTCTCAACGCCAAGGGCTGAAGCATACCTAGCAGCACCTGAAGTGGGAAGCGTATGGTTTGGGCCAGCAAGGTAGTCGCCAACAGCTTCGGGTGTGGAATGTCCTAGGAAAATCGCGCCTGCGTGGCGTATGTCGGTTAACAACGCCCAAGGGTCTTCGACTTCTAGCTCCAAATGTTCGGGTGCAAATTCATTCGACAGTTCAGCTGCTGCTTTGAGCGATTCGACTACAACGATTAACCCATAATGAGCAATCGATTTCTCAGTATCAAGCTGTCGCGGATGGTCTACTAGTTGCCTTTCGACGGCGACTTGGACATTTTTGGCGAGTGCTGTATCGGTTGTTATCAATATTGCTGCTGCCATTGGGTCATGTTCGGCTTGCGCTAGTAAGTCAGCGGCGATATGTACGGGATTAGCCGTTTCATCAGCGATGATTAATACTTCGCTAGGTCCTGCGAGTGAGTCAATGCCAACAGTACCATATACAAGCTTTTTGGCTAGGGTAACGTAAATGTTACCTGGTCCTGTTATGACATCAACTTTTGGTATTGTTTCAGTACCATATGCCAGCGCTCCGATTGCTTGGGCGCCGCCGATTCGATATATCTCAGTCACTCCAGCTTCGTGTGCTGCGACCAGCACGGCTGGTGAAATGCCTTTTCCGGCGCCTGGTGGTGTTACCATTACCACACGAGGTACACCCGCTACAAAGGCTGGTATAGCGTTCATCATCACCGTACTTGGGTATGATGCACGACCACCAGGTACATATAATCCTGCACGGTCTACAGGAGTATAGCGTTTGCCAAGAACAATATCATCATCGCCGAAGTGTACCCAGCTTTTTGGTACACGCTGACGATGAAATGCCTCGATTTGCCGACACGCTAGCCGAATAGATTCAAGTAGGTCTTTTGATACCACTTGGTAAGCAGCGTCGATTTCTGAGGTAGTAACGCGCAGCTCGGATGGTTTAAATACTTGCTTGTCAAATTCGGCAGTGTAATGCAAAACAGCTCTGTCGCCTTGGCGTTGGACTGCTTGCAACACTTCGCGTACTGTTGCTTCTTTGTGAACAACTTGTTCTGAGTGAGTGCGATCGCAGATGCGTTGTAGTTCTGCTCGAACATCTGCCTGCTGAGTGATGATTCGCAGCATGGAGTAAGGACAATGCCAACTTAAGAATATACCCGCTTGAGAATGAGTGCCACCTCTTTCCTAATGATGGTGGAAGCGTTACTCAAACTCTCTTTTCTAGCTTAACCTGGATTTTTTTGATACTACAAGCGCGAGTTGACTTACTGCACTTGAGCGAGCATTCGATTTGACGCTAGCTAGTAGTCGATAGCCTTCAGTAATTAGCGAAGAGCCATTACGGTCGGACAATCATATAAATTATATTGTTAGAAGCAAGTAGTCATATCTACTTCTGGATAAAATTCATTGTATCAAGACAGCTTATTTTTCTACCTGCAACGGAGCGCGTGAATTTGCACTGCGGCAAAAGTATATGCTTCTACTTACTTAATACTCCTAGAATGAACAGCCATGTCCCATTCGCTTAACTCATACAGTACATCACTCGTTATGAGATGAACCATAGTGTAAGGTAACTGGCACTTTACTGAGTAAGGTCAAGGCGACGTATAAGTCACTTCGGGCTGAAGTAACTAATTCTAACTCATTTTTTGTCTAATTAACACATCCAATATCACAGTTTAATAATTACCAAGTAAATGGACATAACAAGTGGACTGTTTCTCTGACTTTTAAATAACCAATAACTATCTGTTCATTCTTGCTAACCTTTTTGTGAAGCCAATTTCAATTAGATTCTATCTCAAAACGTGTTCAACACTATATTTGAGGAAAAATGCCTGTATTTGCAACATTATTATATTAGCAAATATTTAACAAACGTGACTATTCTGCCATCGCTTTGTAATATCCATACTTAGAAAGGCATTTTTTCGCCTGTTGAAATATTCTGGTTAAAAACTCTATGGTTAGGAACTTTTTCAATATGTTCATAATCTAACTACATATACTATCTAAATAAGTATCTTGCGATTCATGCTAATCACGTATATAAATATGCTGTGATTTATTTCATATAGACGGCTCCTAGTTACAGCATTATATTCAGATAATTAAAATAGCTTTGAAATCTCATCTGAAAATTTATGATAAACAATTTAAATTTGTAATTTGCAATATTTTAATCATAGAAGCTTGGTTATCAATATAAGTAAATAGCATAATCAGCGCAAGCAAATTTAACTACTTTCTTCGCTTTTAACATAATAAAAATAGAGTTAGGTAAAGAAAATGTGAAGTATATGTGAAGTAAATATATATTTTGTGTTTTTTTGCATCAAGTTTTGACGTTGTATTTATAAGCGTTTAAAAAACATTATTAAATGATTATTTGACCAAAAATATTCTCCTTGTAGACGGATAATGGTGCCGTGTATATGATGGAAACGAGATACATGGCTGATTAATAGAAAAATAAATAAACATACGCGCTCGTTTTTCTTAAAATTATTTTCCATAAGCAAGGCAAAGACTTATATATTATGCTATACACCTTCAATATGAAAAGACGAAGAATTCAGTTTTACCAACGATTGTTTGTATTTACGGCTGCATTAGTTGTATTTTTGAGTGGGTTAGTAGCAAAATTGCCAATAAGCGCAAGCGATACAGTTATGGCTGCTACTATTAGCTCATTACCACTATCAACAAACTCTTCAAGAATTATTGATGCAAAAGGGCAAACGGTCTTACTCAAAGGTGTGAACTGGTTTGGGATGGAAACTGAAACCCATGTACCGCATGGATTGTGGTCACGTGATTATAAGGAAATGCTTTCCCAAATCAAAAGTTTGGGGTACAACACTATTCGCTTACCATATTCAGTAGAAGCACTGCGGAGTAGCAATATTTCTGGTGTAAATTATACACTTGGCAGCAATAAAGAACTTGAGGGTAAAACACCTCTTGAAGTTATGGACTTTATTGTAACTGAGGCTTCTAGTCAGGGATTGATGATTGTTCTTGATAGTCATCGTCTTAACGACAAACGTATTCCAGAACTGTGGTATGGTGATGGTTTTACTGAAGCTGACTGGATTGATACTTGGTTACTGCTTGCACGACGCTACTTTAACCAATCTAATGTTATTGGCGCCGATTTAAAAAACGAACCTCATGGTATAGCTAGCTGGGGTACAAATGACCTTGCTACCGACTGGCGCCTAGCAGCAGAACGCGCGGGAAATGCGATTTTGAGTGTTAATCCCAACTGGCTGATAATTGTCGAGGGGGTAGAACTGAATGTTCCGGGTCAAAAATTATTGAAACATTGGCAAGGAGGTAATTTAGAAGGTGTTAGACGTTTCCCAGTACGGTTAACGCGACCGAATAAACTAGTTTATTCGCCTCATGAATATGGACCAGGTGTATTCAATATGCCTTATTTCTCCGATAAAAACTTTCCCAAGAATATGCCACAGCGTTGGGAAACAGGTTTTTATTACATTGCACGTCAAAATATAGCACCTATTTGGATTGGGGAATTTGGTGGTAAGCAGGTAGATAACGTCTCAATAGAAGGTATTTGGCAAAATCAGCTAGTTGATTTTATTCGTGATAAAAATTTAGGCTTTGCTTACTGGAGTTGGAATCCTAATAGTTCTGATACTGCGGGTATTTTACTAACAGATTGGCTAACTATTGATGCTCCTAAACAAGTAATGCTTTCAAGGTTATTACCTGTTAAATATACTCCTCCATTAACACCTGTTGTTAGCTCGAATCAACCACAAAAGCCTTTAATGGCGCCAACAACTGCAGAAAAATTACCCCAAAATAATTCAGTAGTAACAACAAGCAATTCGCAATCTGACTCTAAACAACTTCAAGTTATAAGTAAAATTGACTCGGATTGGCAATCAGGATTTTGTGCAAGTTTCAAAGTCGGAAATAAAGATACTAAAGTTCAAGATTGGCAACTTAAATTCAATATGAATCAAGCTACCATTTATAATTCTTGGAATGCCACTTTCAAACAACAAGGCAATCAGTACATATTTACCCCATTAGAATGGGGAAGGGTTATTGAACCAAACCAAGTTCGCGATTTTGGATTTTGCGCGAATAAGTCAGGCGCCGACTATAAGCCGCAACAAGTTGAAGTAAAAATTGGTAGATAAGAAAAAGGGAAAAGGTTTTTACGTAAAAACCTTCTCCCTTTTATTTAAACTAAATTGTTTTTATTCCTCAAAATCATCCTCATCATCGACATCATCTACGTCATCTTCCTCATATTCATCTGGATCAGCGAGGTCGCTAACTTCTGATACCATGAAGTCGTCATCGTCGAGAATGGAAGTATTACGACGAGTACTACCACCGTAACTACCATCAACAAGACCGGGTGATTCTAAGTTGTAGTTACGCGCGGTACGGTCATCAAGAACCATGTCGAGAGAGTCTTCAACTTCATCTAAAACGCCGCTATTAATATCGGTTGAATAGTCATCTACGATACCTGGTTCGTCATAAGTATTGAAGCCTGTACCTGCGGGAATTAAGCGTCCAATAATTACGTTTTCTTTCAAACCACGCAGCCAGTCGGATTTTCCTTCTATCGCTGCTTCGGTTAATACGCGCGTTGTTTCTTGGAACGATGCTGCTGAAATAAAGCTGTCGGTATTCAAAGATGCTTTGGTGATACCTAGCAACATTGGAGTGTACTGCGCGCGGGCGCCTCCAGTAATTGCCATTGCTTCATTAACCTGTTCAATTTGGCGCAACTCTACTAACTCACCAGGTAGCATTGTTGTATCACCACCATCATCAACACGAACTTTCGAGGTCATCTGACGCACGATAACTTCGATGTGTTTGTCGGCGATGTCGATACCTTGTGATTGGTATACTGATTGCACTTGGTTAACAAGGAAGTTTTGCACTTCT